>CAYMEI010000090.1:0-4173 GCA_964389605.1 uncultured Candidatus Saccharibacteria bacterium
GCACACCCAAAGCTACTTTAGAGGGGAATTATCTGCCTCACGACTCTCAAGAAGGGAATTATCCACCCCGTCAGACGGGCTATGGAGTAGTGGTTAGAGATGGTATTTATTGTGCAGGGATGGTCTGGACACAGAAGAAACGAACTTGTATATAATCTTCTTGTTCTCAAGATGAATCTTAAGAAAAGTATTTGTCAACAAAATCTTTGTTCATTTGCTATCTTTATATTCACCGTCTTGTTGATTTGTTTCCCAATAAAAGGGTGAGGTGATTTGTTAAAAAAGAGGTATAAGAACTTATTGCTAAGTATATCTATGTCAGCACCAAAATTTGCACACTTACATGTCCATTCCGAATTTTCACTCTTAGATGGGCTTGGAAAATTTAAAGACTATATCAGCATCTGTAAAGAACATGAAATGCCTGCCATGGCACTAACTGACCATGGAAACATGTTTGGTACCTATAGGTTTTTTGAGAAATTTACTTCAGCTGGCGTAAAACCAATTATTGGAGTAGAGGCATATCTGGCACCAGGATCTCGTTTTGACAAGAGAGGGAAGGTAGACAAGGAGTACAACCATCTTTTGCTTTTGGCAGAAAACAAAAAGGGGTATGAGAACCTGATGAAAATAGTTACCAGAGGCTATACGGAGGGTTTTTACTACAAGCCAAGGGTAGATAAGGATCTGCTTTATGAGTTTAGAGAGGGTATAATTTGTTTATCTGGATGTCTGAGTGCCGAACTTTCTGATAGATTTTTTAACAATCCAGATCAGGTGGCACAGACTATTTCAGACTATCAGGCAATTTTTGGAAAAGATAATTATTTTCTGGAGCTTCAGGACCATCAGAATATTGAAGAGCAGAGGCAGCTTAACAAGTTTTTAATTGATCTTTCTAAAAAAGAAGGCATCCCAATGGTTATCACCAAAGACACCCACTATGCTAAAAAAGAGGATAATGAAGTTCAGGATGCCTTGGTTTGCATTCAGACAGGCAGATTTATTACAGAAGAAAAAAGAATGAGTATGATGGATGAGGATTTTAGCCTTGTTCCGCCAGAAGAAATCTGGAGCAGATGGAGTCACCTGCCCGAGCTTTTTGAAAATACTGTTAAGATAGCGGATAGATGCGAAGTTGACTTAACTAATAAAAGCTGGATTTTCCCGGAGCCTGGATTCCCTGAGCAATTTAGTAGTTATTCGGAGTATTTACGAGAAGAAGTTTATAGAAATGCCAGAGAAAAGTACGGAGATCCTCTGGACCAGTCAATAATTGACAGGATTGAATATGAGTTGGGTGTTATAATTGGCAAAGGTTTTGATAAGTATACCATACTGGTAAAGGACTTTGTAGATTTCATGGAATCTAAAGATATTCCAACAAACACAAGAGGTTCTGCTGCAGGGTCAATTGTAAGCTACTGCCTAGGGATTACAAGTGTTGATCCAATAATGTTCAAGCTTCCTTTTGAGAGGTATTTAAATCCTCTAAGACCAAAAGCTCCGGATATTGACTTGGATATTGCTGATACAAGCCGTGATGAAGTTATAAAGTATGCAGTAGAAAAATATGGTGATGATTCTGTGGCTCATATTATTACTTTTGGTAAAATGCTTACCCGTGGAGCCATCAGAGATGTTGGAAGGGTACTTGGGTATCCATATGCCCAAGTGGACAAAATTGCAAAAATGATTCCAACCCTTGCCCCAGCTGCTGTTCAAGCCCTTCCGGGTGGTGGAATGAGTATTCAGAATGCAATTGATTTAAGTTCTGAGCTAAGAGAAGCATATGAAAATGATCCGGATACCAAAAAAATTCTGGATATGGCAAGAGAGATTGAAGGCACTGCCCGTCATGCAAGTCTTCATGCAGCTGGAATTTTAATTACCCCAAAACCAATTGACCACTATGTTCCAGTTTATGCTGATTCTAATGGGGTTAGGGCAACTCAGTTTGAGATGGGAGAGCTTGAGACCTTGGGGTTACAAAAGATGGACTTTTTGGGCTTAAGGAACCTGTCTACAATGGCTACTGCGTTTAAGTATATAGAAGAAAGACATGGAATCAAGTACACCCGAAAAAATATTCCGCTGGATAGCACAAAAACATATGAAATGCTTTCTAGAGGAGAAACATTTGGGGTATTTCAGCTGGAAGGCGGGGCGATGACCAAGTCCCTAGTAAAACTTAGACCAACCAACATTTTTGATATTGCTGCTATGGTCGCCCTCTACAGGCCAGGTCCTATGAATTTTATTGATGAGTACATTCATAATAAAAATAACCCTGACCAGATAAAGTACTATGACGACAGATTTAAAAAGATTTTAGAAGATTCATATGGGTTAATTGTGTATCAGGATGATGTTTTATTTATTACTATAGATATTGCTGGCTATGACTGGAAAGAGGCAGATGTATTTAGGAAGGCGATGGGTAAGAAAAAGCCGGAAGTCATGCGTGAGCAAAAAGAGAAGCTGGCAAAGGGATTAAAAGAAAATGGAGGACTTAATGATGAACAAGTAGAAGAACTTTGGCACAAAATAGAAACTTTTGCAGGATATGGATTTAATAAAGCGCATGCGGCAGCATATGGTACTCTGGCGTATCAGATTGCATTTTTAAAGGCTAACTACCCGGCTGAATTTATGGCAAGCCTTTTAGATGGCGAGATAGGTAATTATGAAAACACTGGTTTAAATGTTAAGGAGGCTCAAAGAATGGGAATAAAAGTTCTTGGGGCAGATATTAATCAGAGTAATAAAAGTTTTACTATTATTGACGACCAGACAATAAGATTTGGGCTTTGGGCAATTAAAAATGTTGGAGAAGCAATTGTTGAAAAAATAGTTGAAGAAAGAGAAAGGGGTGGTGCTTTTAAAGATTTTCAGGATTTTGCAACTAGGGTTGATGAATCTGTTTTAAATAAGAAATCCTTAGAAAGTCTTGCAAGGGCAGGGGCATTCGACAGTATTGAACCTAACAGAAAAAAGCTTGTTGAAAATCTGGAAACCATTCAAAATTTTGCCAAAGCACAAAAAAGTTCTACAGAGGGGTTATTTTCTGACGAAAAACCTGTCTTGAAACTCAAGAATGTTCAGGATTATACAAATCTGGAAAAAGCATTTTTTGAGCGGGAACTTTTGGGATTATTCTTAACCAACCATCCTTTAGAAGAGTTTAAAGACACAATAAAACAGTACGAGCTTTTGACTGCCGATGATTTAAAAAGTGATGACCTAGGGAAAATTATGTTTGTTGCAGGTGTTGTTGGGACAACCGAAAAAAAGCTGACAAAAACAAAGAGCCATATTGGGATTGTAGAAATAGAAGGATTTACAAGGCAGATGGAATCAACAATTTTCCCAGGGAAATTTGAAGATTTGTATCCAAAGATGAAGACCGGGCAGATTTTTGTATTTAAGGGTAGAATAGAAAGCGATACTTTTAACCAGCCAGAGGATACAGAAGAAGGGGGTGAAGTGGCAAAGTTTAAGATGCTCCTAGAAGAGGTGGTAGATATAAGCGAAGTAGAGAGTATTAAGAAATTAAATTCCAGATCAGATAAGCCTAGGGATTTTACCGGGAAAAATGGAAAGAGCGGTAAATTCCCCGGTGGTTATAACGGAGAGAAAAAGAATGGGGTAAAGCCAAAAAGGGGCGGAGATTTTTCTAAAGATAGTTCAACTTTGTCCTCTGGTAATGGATCGGATTCATCTAAAATATTGAATTCAACAGTAAGTACCACAAAATACTCTGCAGAAACACAATCCTGCTCATCTGGCAGTACTCCTGCCATAAAAAATGACTCATCTCAAAATCCCTCAGATTGTGCATATGATTCATCTGATAATGCGAGCTACGATTCAGCAAATACAACTAAATCAAAAGATTTAACAATGCAAGAGCTGGAAAAGTTTTTATATAAAAACCTGCAGATAAAAAAAATAAGAAAAAAGACTATATTAAATTTTAGCAGGGCAAAGTTAACAAGACAGGATGTAGAAAATATACATCAGATTCTACAGAATCTGGAGATTAAGTACGAGGTTGTTTTTGAATAAACCTGTTTAACTCACCAGCAACTCATCGCAACTTCACCCCCACCCCCACCTTCAAAAACCCTAAACAGATAAATCATTATAAACCATGATTCATAATGATTA
>CAYMEI010000091.1:0-4148 GCA_964389605.1 uncultured Candidatus Saccharibacteria bacterium
AAACCTGAAAAACACCCCGCCTAGCAAGCCAGGCACCCCTCTACAGAGGGGAACTATGCCCCTTTCGCTGAAACCTTAACAGGCGGCTAAAGCACGCCTTAAGCGGTTACACCTTAACAGGCTGGGCGGACACAGGTCCGCCCCTACATCAATGCTGGGAATACCTGCTGACTCTGGTCAGATCTTTATTATTAAAATGCTAATTCTCCACCTGTTTTTGCCAGAAGTCAGAATATATATGGCTAAATCTACCAGAAGCTTCATCCAGGAGCTCATGATGCCCTCCCCTGCTTTCTATGCCCTGATCAGAAAAGACAATTATTTCATCGGCCTTTCTGGCCGTAGTCATTCTATGAGTTACAAAAATTATAATCTTCCCCTGCTTCTGATCTTTTATCTGATCAAAAATCAGCAGTTCATTGTCTGGTGAAAGCTGGTTAGTTGCTTCATCAAAAATCATAACTTCTGGGCTCATAGATAAAATTCTGACTATTTCCAGAAGCTGTTTTTCCCCGCCAGACAAATCCAGATGATCTCTTGGTATACTCATTAGCTGTCTTTGAGACTTCCTGATTCTTTCTTCCAGATTTACTCTTCTCAGATACTCCCAGATTTCGTCATCACTCTTTTTCCCTTCCGGATCAACATTTTCTCTTATAGTGCCAAAGTTCAGTAAAAAGGGTACCTGAAAAACTGCCTGCAGGTGATTTTTTAGATCAACTGCATCAATATTTTTATAATCAATATCTTCTATCTCTCCCTTATCATTTTGGCATCCAGCCACTATACTACCGCTTGCTGGATTTAAGTTTTTAAGAAGCAGGTTTACCATAGTAGTCTTACCTACCCCATTTTTCCCAACCAGGGCGTATACTTTGCTAGACTCAACGCTAAAACTTAAATTATTATAAATATATTTTTCCTCAAAAGTCTCTTTTTTTATTTCCTCTATTTCTTTCTGCAGTTTTTTAAGCTGGTTTAAAGAATGAGGTGCCGGGAATAATTTTCCTAAAAATGTCTTACTCTCTGCATCTTTTAATATCATATCAATCTGCAGAGCTTCTGCCAGAGCATAATTTTGATATTTAAAACCTACATTATTTATTGTAAGCTTAGAGATTTTTAAGTTGTCTACCGTGTGGATCTTTTCTGATGTAATAAGTGTGGGCTTCTTTGAAGCAAAAAATTCAAGTCGCATAAACTTTACTTTTGCCACCTCAGACAACTGAAACATCTCCGAAATACCCCGTGCCATCTCATCCGCTCTTCTAAAAATAAAAACAAGGAACGGCAGATCTCCTAAAGTTATTGATCCCTGAACAGCCATATAGACTATCCAGCTTATCAAGAGCATGTCTATAGCAGAAGAGATAATTGTTGATAAATTAGACAAAATCAGCCTCCGCCTGCTAAATCCAACCTCGTTATCTTCCATCTCTTTTCTACCCATCTGAAACCAGTCAAAAGCCCTGCCCAAAAGCCCTGCCCTTAAAATATTTTTTCCATTTTGTGTGTAGTTATCTGCTATGCCCCATACCCGTTCATTTATTGCCTGGTTGGCACCAACCTGCATGGCCCGCAAATTCATCAATCGTGAATTAAAAAATAATATAAAGAGCACCTTAATAAAAAATATCCCAACAAGCCAGAAATTGGTTACCAGAAAAATTGAGGGGACAGTAAAGGCAATTGTAATTAATAACTCTGTGAATCTTCTTGGAACACTGTTTAAAAATATCCATAAAAAATCAAAAATATCCTGGTACAGATTGGAAATATTCTTCTTGGCATAGTTACTCTCCATCAGCGTAACCTCAGAATATCCAATCATATGAACAAGCTTCTTATCAACTGTTTTCATGGAACGGTGGTAAGCCTTTGTAAAAACAAAGTTGTTAAAATTATTGGCAATATAGTAAAAAATTCCAATAATTGTTTCTGTGGCAACCAGAAACAAAGATAAATTAAGTACACTTCCAAAATCAAAACCCCAGAGTACTGCATTATCCTGAGATACTGCATCAATGATAATTTTTAAAACTGATGCCGTAACAAAAGAAAACACAACCGCCAGAAAACCATTCAGCACATAAAACCATGTTACTCTGGATATAAATCTGTAATCAAAAAAATTAGATGCAACTTTTCTGGATATCCCAAAAAAGCCAAGTATAAAAGTTAACACAAACAATATTAATCAATTTATAGTTCATTATCATATTTTTTGACTAAAAAATTAAATTTTATTTAATTGAAATATAATTAAAAATTCGTAAAAGATACTTGAGGGCGATTAGCTCAGCTGGTTAGAGTGCATCTCTGATAAGGATGAGGTCGATGGTTCGAGTCCATCATCGCCCACTAAAAGGGCTTTTAAATAGTATATTAGATAATTAGAGTTAAACTTTGGGACACGCGTTGATCACTGTTTAATACTCCACCTGTCATAATTTTTAATTTAAGTTAATTAATTCTATGGAATGTACTCAATAGACTTAACAAAAATATCTTTAAGCGAATTTAAAGAAATCTTATTATCAATAGATCTTTTGCCCAGCAGAAAAATACTTTTGGATAACCTTGATGCGGTAATAAAAAGAATTGAAAACAAGGGGGTCAAAAACCTTGCAGAGCTGCATCAACTGTTAAAAAATAAAGATATATCCAGCCTGTCATCTGAGCTTCTGGTTACCAAAGGCTATTTAACTGTTCTAAAAAGAGAAGTAAACAGCTACAAATCAAAGCCAGTTCCTCTGGAGAAACTGGAAATTTTTTTACCCGAAGAGCTTGGCGAGCTTGAACTGTATGGTATAAAAAATACTAAAGATTTTTATGAAGCATGCTGTAAAGTGTCTAACAGAAAAGCTTTATCAGAAAAAACAGGCATTGACGAGAATGAGATATTAGAAGCACTTGAATTAACCGATTTAATTAGAATAAACGGTGTGGGTCCATTGTATGCCAAAATTTTAAGAATGGCAGGAATAAGCAGTATAAAAAAGTATCTGAACACCAGTTCTGATAAAATTTTAAAGATGTATGCAGACTTAAAAAACAAAATGTCTATTTCTATAAATCTGAGTTTAAAAGATATTGAGTACTGCAGAAGATTTTGTGAAAAGCTTGATGTGGATGTTGAATAACACCTCAAATGCTAGATCGGTCATCATAAACCTCACCCTTACTCAAGTGCATACTCAAAGAAGTAGATAAATTCCCCTCTTGAGGGGTGTCATCATACCGTAGGGGCGGACACACGGGTCCGCCCAATGCTATTTAAGCTTTCTTCGGTGTCCACCCCGTAACCGCTTAAGGCTGTGCGTAGCCAGCCTGCTAAGGTTTCACGGAAAGGGGAATTTAACCTGCTCCTGTGAATACGAAAACTTGTGGATAAAGATAAGTTCACGGGAGGGGGAATTAGCTTTGCTACTATCACTTGAATATATAGAAGGGGGCACTAAAATTCCCCTCTTGAGGGGTGGACGCTGAAAGCGGACGGGGTGGATAAAAAAATTATATAGTAACTGTGCACTACAGAAGGGCGGACCCGTGTGTCCGCCCCTACAGTAATAATACAATTAGATATTAGGGGCAGAATAACCCCACCCCTACACCAAGTTGTACCAAACTGTACAGATGGTTCTGATTAAAAGATGTGGGTAGGGGGACGATAAAAAGCGAGTCAGGCTAAAGACAATGATTTATAGAAAAAAGATTAAGCAACTAAGCACCCCAAAACAAGACCCGGATGGATTACTGATGACAAAAACCCCGCATTAATTAATCTACTAACGAATTGACTTCATTAGCTGATTTAAAAAACGACAGATTAAGAAAATTAAACCAATTAAAAGAACTTGGGATAGATCCTTTTGTTCAAAAAACAAACAGGACTCACCAGAATAAACAAATTACAGATAACTTTTCTGATTTTGAAGAAAAACCAGTATGTGTAACAGGAAGAGTTACTAACACCAGAATAATGGGGGGGATTGCTTTTATTGATATTGTAGATTCAAGCGGAAAAATTCAGCTTTATATAAAAAAACAGGAGCTTGAAGAAAATAATTATTCTGAAAATGAGCTTTCTTTTAAAAACCTCAAACTTTTAGACTCAGGAGATTTTATTGAATCAAGTGGAATTGTAA
>CAYMEI010000092.1:0-4127 GCA_964389605.1 uncultured Candidatus Saccharibacteria bacterium
AATAAAACAAATTTTTAATGTGGGATCTTATTGCAAATAAAAGCCGTAGCCTTTATTCCTTTGATAAAGATATTGTGCATTTTTGTTATTGTAAATTCTGAAGTTTCTATAGCTTTCATGAATGCATCGGGTTTTGAGGTTAAAAAAACCAGAACCCCATTTTTTTGTATTACACGCTGATAGTTATGTAGAATTTGCTCGTAGAGTATATCTACACCTTCTATTATATTTTTATCCCACGGAGGGTTTACGATGATTTTATTAAAACTTTCATCTGGAATTTCGTCCAAGAATCTGCTATCTGCATATTTTATTTTTTTATCTCTTATATCTTTCAGATTTTCTTTGGCAGTTTTTATTATCTGTTCATCAATATCAAATCCAGTGATGGACATGAATGGCTCTCTGGCTCTGGCAAGTAGTATAGTTCCTGCCCCACACATTGGATCAAGGAGCCGATCTTCCGGGTGTGGCTTGCTCAGGAATACCAGAAATGACGCCACCTCAAATGGAAGACCACTTTTCATGGTATGAATGGCTGGTTTTGATACCTCAACTTTCCTTCCAAGGAAGGAATCGTTTTGTGAGCAGAAAAACAGAAAGTGTGCAGATTTTTTTGATTTTTGCATAGTTTTACCAGTAAAGAATCCCGATTGCTTAAGCATCCATATGAGCTTACTTTTAATCTGTGTAGATGTGAATGTCTGTTTTCCAAGGACTTGCACTTCAGTTGTGGCGGGCTGAGAGGTGAACTCAGGTCTAAGCTTTATTGTATTAAACTTTCGGTTGACCAGACCGAACAGTGTGGCAGGGTTAGCACTGAAAGAAACCTCTATTTTATAAAAGTCTTTAAAGCTCGTATTAGAGAAGTTTTCTTCCTCTGATTCACTGCAATGAAAAATGCAGAATCCGTTTAGCAATTTTTCTATGCTAGAGACATTGATGTGCTTTGTAATGTCGTGTTTTACAAATTTCTGTAGGCCCCTTTGAAATATTAACAAATAACGCAATGCATACTGCTTTTATCAAATAAATTATAATCAAACAGCACCCTTTTATATTATATGTAAATTTAAAAAATCAATTAAAATGATTCTGGATAGTTATGCTTAAGAAGCTTATACCTGTTATCTTATTGACTTTTGTTAATGTTATAGGGTTTACATTGCTTATACCCGTTCTACCTGCAGTGATATCAAGATATGCAGATAGCAGTGCCGAAGGTGTGCTTTATGGTGGAATTATTTCTACATATGCAATATGCCAATTCCTGGCTGCTCCTGCACTGGGATCATTAAGCGACAGATATGGAAGACGCCCAATATTATTTATTAGTCAACTAGGAACCACCATAAGCTGGATTATATTTGGTCTGGCGTACTTTATACCAAATGATCACAGTTTGATTGGTTTTAATACTGCTCTGGTGGTTATATTTTTTTCAAGGATAGTTGATGGATTGACAGGTGGAAACATGTCCGTTGCCAATGCATGGGTTTCCGATAGTTCCACCAGACAGGAGAGAACGAGGGCATTTGGTATGCTGGGTGCAGTTACTGGTTTTGGACTGTTATTTGGACCAGCCTTGGGGGGCTTTGCAGGTTCTACATCACTCGGGTACCTAGGTACGGCAATAATAGCCTTTCTGGTTTCATTTATCACATTAATTATGATATATTTATTTCTCCCGGAATCCTTAAGCCAGGAAGACAGGGAGGGGAGGGTGGAGATCAACATATGGCAACATTTGAATGTATTTAATAAGCTACAGCCCTTTAGGGGTAACAGACTGGTCATGAATCTTTTTAGCGTCAGATTTTTCTTTGATGTTGCTTTTTCTGCATATACTACTGTGATAATCCTGCTTCTTCGTAACAAATATGGTCTGGATGCTACAATTCTTGGTTTACTGTTAAGCTTATTTGGTTTATTTGCTGTATTTAATCAGGCTTATTTTGTAGGAAGAATTGCAGGCAGGATAAATGAAACCAGAACACTCTATGCGGGAACCGTGATATTATTTTTTTCCTTAGTTACAGTACCTTTGATACCAGTTAGTTTTACTGTGGGTGATCTTCACCTGAGCTTACTTATAATGATTTTGAACGGTTTTTTTGTTAACTTGGGAGCATCAATGATTATGCCAACTTCAAAGTCTCTGCTGAGTAATAATGTCAGTTCCAAAAAACAGGGGGCAGTCATTGGAGTTAATGAGTCGTTACTCTCGCTTGCCAACGGGATGGCTCCTGTTATTTCGGGTGCAACATATACCTCGCTTGGGTCCATGTCTTTCCTAGTCTATGGTTTTCTGCTGCTTCTACCCTATATGTTTTTATGGGCTAGGGACAGGAGAGTAATATGAGGTTAAAAAATCAGTATTCAGTTTTTAATTTGAGTAGTATTCTGGTATTATACCAAGTCATTTTAGTATTGAGTTTGCTTTGTAAAAATTACTTGAATTTTGAATTATGGGATTAAAAAGTTACAATAAAAACACCTTAGTTAAAAAATTTATAATGTCGATTGTAGCCATATTTATGGTTATAATTACTCCTTTTGTGTTGAACCCTGTATCCGAGAGTGCGAATCAGGAAATTAGAGACAGCAGGAGAGATATGCAGGGCTCTGTTCAGGGAGAGTTTTTTATTGGTAGAATAAAGGAGGTGATTTTGGAGTATGAAGATGAAAACCCTTTATCTGGATCGGTTTCCTTAAGGCAAGAGGTGGAGGTTGGAGTGTACCCGGAAAATGAAAATATTTTGAGTATATATTTCTCAGACGCACCTACCAGTAGGAACTTAAGTACAGATGTAACACTTGGCTCTGGGTACAATGAAGGAGATCTGGTTATATTAAACCGCGAAGAGGACGGGAGTATTTTCCTGATTGACAAGTACAGGCTTGACAAGATTTTCTTTGTAGGGTTGATCTTTTTAATTTTAGTTGTTTTGATGACTGGGTTCAAGGGTTTCAGCTCCTTTATGAGTTTGCTTTTTAGTATAATAGTGCTTGTACAATTTCTTATACCGCAATTGGTGGTTGGGGAGAATCTGGTTTTTACCACTTTTATTACCGGGATTATAGTAGGCATAGTTACTATGTATTTGTCTCATGGTATAAGCAGGCAGACAACAATTGCCATAACAGGTTTTTCGGTGACTATATTAGTTGCCGTGTTTCTGTCTGTTGTTGTGGTAGATCTGTCAGGATTGAGCGGTTTTAGCTCTGAAGATATAATATTTTTACGAAATAATCAGGTTACCCAGGAGATTGACCTGAAATCCCTTCTGCTTGCTGGCATTATAATCGGAACCCTGGGCGTGCTGGATGATGTGACTACTGCACAGGCTACTACAGTATCAGAAATTATAAAAGCTAACCCGTCTCTCGGGGTAAAAGAGGTGTTCACGAGAGGTATGCATGTTGGGCAAGAGCATGTAGTGTCTATGGTTAATACTCTGGCCATGGCATATGCCGGAGTATCCTTACCATTTTTATTATTGTTGTCAGTCAATAATATGTCTCCAGGTTGGGTCATGGTGAATTCGGAGGTGATCTCAGAGGAGATAGTCAGAGCACTGGTGGGTAGCATTGCATTAGTGCTCGCTGTACCATTAACCACTATTCTGGCGGCGTACTTTCTCAGAATCAGGAACAATGGGAGAATATATGAAAAGATTTAAATTGATTGAAAAGCATGAAGAGCTTTGGCTGGCAATAATAAATAAAAGTATATATTACTTTCTCCCATGAGCCAGTCATTGGTATACTAATAATGCGGGTGCGGGATGATTAATCTTGAGACTTGCCTTAATTTAAAAATGTCATAAAAGTATCTTGGAAGCGGATATAATTCAGTTGGTAGAATGCCTCCTTGCCAAGGAGGATGTCAGGGGTTCGAGCCCCCTTGTCCGCTCACTTTAGATTATATTCGTGTCAAGTCTCTCCTGTTTTTCTTTTTTTGACTTTTTACATGGATACTGGGGGGTCTCTTTATTTATTGAGATTAAATCTTACCCCCACACCAGCAATGCCCTTTTCTTGTATCTTTCCACATATGTCTAGATAACTGGACCTCCCACACTAAACACCACTTAACTCCGAGTTATATATTCCAGCTACAAGGC
>CAYMEI010000093.1:0-4085 GCA_964389605.1 uncultured Candidatus Saccharibacteria bacterium
GGGGGCTCTTGCTATGTTCTCTAGATACATGAAAGCAGTGAAGCCAATTCCCCTTCCCTTAACCTTAACAGGCGGCTCGCACTTCATTAGTGCGGCTAAAGCACGCACAGAACTGCTCTGCACGCCTTAAGTGGCTTCAGAGGGGAATTATCCACCCCGTCAGACTTCGTCTGCCACCCCTCTCGCACCTTATAGGGCGGCTTACGCACGCCCAAAGCTGCTCTAGAAGGGAATTTGGTGCGATCTTCTATACATCCAGATGATAGTAGCGAAGCAGTTCCCCTTCCCAGAAGGGGTGGACGCTAAAAGCGGACGGGGTAGTCTATCAGAGCAGTAATAAAAACACCCCGTCATCTAGCGGTGACGGAACTGTTCCCCTTTCACTGAAACCTTAGCAGGCTGGCTACGCACAGCCTTAAGCGGTTACAGGGGTGGACACCGAAGGTGGACGGGGTATGGTTTGTAAACACACAGAATAGATTAATCCAGATTTATACGGGCGGGAGAACCCCGCCCCTGCAATAAAGCTTTAACAGCATTGGGCGGACACACGGGTCCGCCCCTGCAGCAATACTCTTAAATGACTCAGGACAAGAGAGAGGTCTTAAAAACTGTTATGCAAACAGTACAAATTACTGTAAAAACTACCTGTAATAACCAATGGAAAATACTGACAGACAAAGAATTATTACCAATATAACATCTTCAAAAAAATATCAGGGGATTCCACACAAAACAATCAATAACCTGCTGAGCATAGTTATATCTAAGCACCCACACCAGAAACCAGGTCACCTGGAAAAAATTACAAAAAGGAAGCTTCATCAGGTGCATGGTGCATTCCTAGATCAATCAATTCATAAAACACTCGGCAGAATAGACAGATTAATTGATTTAAGAGATGGGGCGGGTGTATCTTTTGAGGTTAATAAACTGATAAGCCAGCACAGTTCAACTGCAGAGAGGACCAGTTTTGCAACAGAATTTTACAATCAGATTCTTACAGAACTGGGCAAAACAGAAAGTATTTCTGATTATGGGTGCGGGGTAAATCCGCTACTGGCATGTAAATATATTTCAGAAGATGTCCAGTACTCATTTTTTGATATTGATGAGCACTCTACAGGGGTAATGAAAAGATATTTTGACTTTATAGATAAAAAAGCATTTAATGGATATGTACATAATTTACTAATAGATACGCCAGAAGAGACTGATACAATTTTCTTTTTTAAACTGTTCCAGGTTTTAGAGCACCAGAAAAAAGGAATTGGTATAGATTTACTGAACAGCATAAAAGCAAGAAAAGCTGTAGTGTCATTCCCTCTTAAAACCCTGAGCAGACGATCTGTAGGCATGGAAAGCACATACCAAGATTACATGCATCAAATTCTTGGTAAAAACAGTGCGTTTAAAATCAAAAGTATTTTAAGATTTGAGAATGAACTTGTATATGTATTAACCAGATGAATGATTTTGATTTATACATTTTTGAGCTAATCCGTAAAAAAATGAAACTGAAAGATCTGGTATTTGCAGAAATAAATTCAATCTTAAAAGAATACTCATAATTCAAACTTACGGCGGAGTAGAGCGCAAAAAAAAGAAAAGTATTAGTACTTGGATGGGTGATTCTGTAAATAGATTTGCTAAAATGATTTGATTAATAAAAAACTTATCAATAACCTAGAATATGAAAACAATCAGCAGACAAGGAGAAAACGGAAAACAGTTCTTTTTAATTTTATTAAATGATCAGGAAGTATTTGTTGAAAGGCCAGAAATTCTAAATTCAATGGAGGTAGACGGCATAATAAGAATACACAAGGCAGAATACAACATACCCAAAAACCAGAAGTACCTGTCTCATTTTAATCTGCAGGTATCTAATCATAAGCCTAGTCACAGGTATGCCCTGCCAAAAATTATAAGACCTGGCTATTTTAATACGGATACAGGAGCAGGAAAACTTCCCCTGCTAGACTTTAAAGACTGTAGAATAGGAGAATGCACTGAATCGGAGGGATATGTTGGTTATAGCGAACTAGAAAAAAACCACACAAAATATTTTGAGCATTCTTTTTCACACATACAAAATACCAAAGACTTAAAAGAATCCATCTGGAATAGATACAGTAAAAGTATGCCCAATTTAACAAAAGCTGAAATTTATGAGATGGGCGTAGCCTGGACACTTTTGAGGTTAACCAGATAGATGCTCAATTACTAAGTATGATCAGGGCTTACTATTGTCACTTATTTAAACTAGTTTTAATATGAAATAACAAAAACTTGCTAAAGAAAATTCATATTAAAAACTTTAAAAAGATAGGTTCAGAAGGAATTATACTCGATGAACTTGAAAAGGTTAATTACCTTGTTGGGGAGAATGGGAGTGGGAAGAGTAGTGTGTTGGAGGGACTGTTTTTGCTCAAAACCTTTAATAGTGTAAATGATGAGGGCTCAAATGGGAAGATTGCAAAAACTAATAACAGCGATGGAGAACACTTTGCACACAAGCATTTCTTTCTAAAAGAAGGTACAAGGTTTGAGTTCAAGGAAGTCACTCAAAGTACTACTTCTGAGCAGGAAGAAACTATAGTCTGTTCAAACTTTAAGTTAACAGAGAGCACAAACGAGTTATATTGTGAATCCAGTAATGATAAAAATAATACTAGGTTTATCAGAAACAGCTCTCAGGAAACTACCTAGGTATACATGGAACCTCAATTCACTGGAAGGAGAATACAATGAGTTTATTGAGCTCACCAAGCATTTCATAGCAGAAGTCACGGATTTAAATATATCAGAAGAAGATATGGAGAGAGATTTTAGGACTGGCGAGGTGATAATCAAACTCTCAAAAACAGAAATTATAAACCTACATAGTATAAGTTTAGGTCAGCCTGCTATGCTTGCTATGATATTTAGAATTCGAAGCACGATAATACAGTTCCAGAGGGATAAACACAAGGATTGTAAGCATGAATTCCTATTTCTCATTGAAGAGCCAGATTTATTTATGAACCCATCATTGCAAAAAAGATACCTAGCATACTTAAAGAAATACAAGGGTTATACTCAGATACCAGGATTCAATTTATTATCACAACCCACTCACCATTTGTAATCAGTGGAGCTAGCAAGTTTAGTGATCAGAAGGTTTATTTGATAAAAGATGGGCAGACATGCGACTTAGCTCAACGAACAGGTAAAAGATAAGATGGTTTCAGTGGTAAAAATGCTCTCTCTGTGGTCTCCAAAATGCTTGGTGCAGATTTACACTCAGGAACAAAAACAAAAGAAAAATTTCGGATAATTTATTGCGAAGGGGAGTCTAAAGACTTAAAAGATTCGGATATTTATCAAAGAATTTTCCCTGTAACAGATGGGCGGAAGAATATATTTATAAGCTGTGGGGGTGGCGTGAATGTAATTTATGCTTTTTTTGGGGGTAAGGATACTGCACAGTTTACATTTGGAGAAGATGTGGAAGTATTAGCAGTAGTAGACAGGTCTGAGAGTGAGCATGGTTTTGACATTGGAGATAAGATAATCCAGACTAACGGAAATAATGTTTTTACAGATAATGATAGAGCAAAATTTCATGCGTACTACGATGGCTGTAAAATGCTTGAAAGAAGAGAGATAGAAAACTATCTGTTTGATCCAAGTGTATATTCAGACTTATCAGATGAGAAACGTAAAATGGATTTCGTTAAAGATAATGTTAAAGATAAAATCAATGTAGAAAAGGCTAAAAAGCTTGAACTTGCAGATAAAATCAGAGAAATGGAGAAGGAGCCAAAATCTACAAACAACATCTACTGGCAACTCCACAACTGCATTTTTGGGTCAAATGGTCAGGAAGGAGGGGAGTAGTTAACCCCAAATTGCCCTGAAAGGGGAACAGTTCCCCTCTGTAGAGGGGTGCCTGGCTTGCTAGGCGGGGTGTTTCTTTTGAATTTATCAGGGACTACCCCGTCCGCTTTCAGCGTCCACCCCTGTAACCGCTTAAGGCGTGCAGAGCAGTTCTGTGCATGCTTTATCCACACTAATGAAGTGCGAGCCGCCTGTTAAGGTTA
>CAYMEI010000094.1:0-4074 GCA_964389605.1 uncultured Candidatus Saccharibacteria bacterium
CATACAGGCATGTCTAACTGATGGAGTGAGGATATCTTTTTGTCAACGGTCTCAAAAATATATAAAGACCCTGGTCAAAGAGGATTTAAAAATAACTTCATATATACAGAAGGTAAAAACTTCAAGACACCAAGTCATAGAAAATCTGTAAAAGCAAAAAATAAATTTGCTAAAAAGCTGACTTTTGAGTTGTGGGTAAAGAGAGAATACTTTCTATTAAGTAAACTATACTTGGCAGGATGTAGTATCCCTAAACCAATTGGTCATTCTCAAAATTCTGTGCTGATGCAGTTTATAGGAAACAGAAAGACTTCTGCACCAAGATTAATTGACATAAAATTATCTCCAGAAGAATATAACTCAATAAAAGAAGGTGTGCTTAGAAATATTAAATTATTTTTAGAGTGTGGCGTGGTTCACGGAGATTTATCCTTTTATAATATTCTTTACTGGGACAGAAGAATCTGGATTATAGATTTTCCGCAGGCGATTGATATTAGAAATAATCCAAGATGGTTGGAGCTTCTTAAAAGAGATATTGATAATTCTTTGTTATTTATTTCTGAATACGAAAGGACGGATTTGCTTAAAGAGTTAATTTAGCTGAAAAAATCCAAGCTTACTTTAGTTTTTACATACAAACACTTAATGATTATGCTTAAGGCTGTAAGATAAATTTTTGCATTCACTAAATTTGCAGGAATTATTTTATAGCAAACTTGATTTTTCTGAAAATCTAGTTAGGTTAATCAATAATTAAGACAAATGCAAAAAATATTTAAGAATTTAATCAAAGTCATAGCTGGTGATGGATTCATAGTACCATCTATAAGCCTTTCTCAGTCTGACAACAGTGGAGTTGAGCTAGATGTCAGAGGTATACATATAGAAAAATGGATCGATGGATCTTTTCATAGAGTCAGAGAATCTGAGGTGAGAAGAGGAGATACGATTTACCTAGTTGCCGACCTAAAAAATACAGGCAATGCAGTCTCTCCTAACTTTAACGTTGCTTGGCATATCATTAAAAGCGTAGTAAGAGGTGATGGCACCTAGGGTGCAGCATCTGCTTATACTCCTTTTGGTGGGTGCGGAGGACACTTGCCCCTGCCAGCAGGATTATCTGGCATTGACGGGTCTTTTATTACTTCATAACCACACCATTTGCTAAAAAAATCAAGTAACAAAGTTTATTATTTTGTTGGGTACATAAAGCTGTTTTTTAATTTTCTGACCCTCTAAATACTTTTGAACAGATTCCTGCTCTTTTGCCAGCTTTAAAGCTTCTTTTTCCGGATAATTTAACGGAACAGTAATCTCCCCTCGTAGTTTTCCATTTACCTGAACAGGTACAACAACTTCTTCATCCACAATTAAGGATTCGTCAAACACTGGAAATTTCTGATCATGCACACTGTAAGTGTTTCCAAGTGTCTCCCACATTTCTTCTGCCAAAAAAGGAGCCATTGGTGCTATAGCTTTTATCAAGATCTCCAGAATTCTCTTTCTATACTTTAAGTCAAGAGACCCCAGATTATCATTGTACCAGTTTACACATTCCATAATTTTTGAAACAGCAGTATTAAATGCTAAATCTTCATAATCTTTGGCTATGCCGTTAGCTCTTTTGTAGACATATCCTAGGTTGATATTTTTATCACTTTCTGGTGCTTTCTCTTTTAGTGTTTCTGTTAGTTTATAAAATTTGTTCACAAATCTATGCATACCTTCAATTCCTGTATCTCTAAAATCTCCACCTTCGCCAAATCTTCCTACAAAGCGCATATATAATCTAAATGTATCTGACCCAAATTTTTCTATGTATTCATCGGGGCTTACAACATTTCCCTTACTCTTGCTCATTTTGGCTCCATCTTTTACAATGAGACCATTGGCTCTAAATTTATTAAATGGTTCCTGAAAATTAATATACCCTAGATCATTTAAAGCCATTGTTATAAATCTTGCATACATCAAGTGCAGTTTTGCATGCTCTTTACCTCCAATATAACTGTCAACAGGTAACCAGAAGTTGGTTGGATTATGCAGGTAAGATTCCATCAGGCTACTTAAATACTTACTCTCCTTATCTTTTCTGTCCTTGTAAAAAAGGCTTAAGAGCTTTGGATTAATGCAGTAAACAGGGGTATTATAAAAAACCTTTTTGTAAATTGGCTTATAAATATATTTCTCATCAACAATATCCTGCCTAAGTATTTCTGAATATGGTTCCAGACTTGCGATAAAAATAGAAATGTTATCAATCAAAAATTCCATTGAATATTCAGATTCCTGCCCGAGATCAAACTGGTTGTGCTTCAGCACTTTTTTAATGGCTGTAAAATGTCTTTTTTCTGCAATAAGATCAATTCTCTCGGGTTTTTTTACAAATTCACCACAAAAACTGCTTACAGCTAGGTCTCCAGAAACAAGCGGATGAATATTTAGTTGCTTAAAGGTATTCTGAATTATCTGAACCAGTTTGACCTTTTTTAGATTTTCTTTCAGATCTTTTCTTATATCTTTAGATGGATAGTTTTTATAAATAAGCTTAAATAACTCTTCCTGGTCTTCTGAAGCAAAAGGTACGCTATTATTTCCAACAGATGGATACCTTAAAAAGTACCATGCAGAATCCAGAAATGTATCAGATACATCTGTTTCCCTTGTAAAATCATCAAAAAGCGGGTAAAGTTTTTTCAAGCTACCCTTGTATTCAACAAATTTTTTACTTCTTGCCAGTGGGTTTTTCCCGTCAAACCTGTTTATTTCTTTTAAGGTCATGTCAGGAAGCTCAACAGGCAGTTCTTCCTGGGGGACACTAAACCATCCGGGCATTCCGTGAACAGTGACTGGGAATAAATCTTCTACAAACTTCAGTCTTTCTGTTCCGTCATCCTTAACAGTAAAGTGTCCAAATTTTTCTAGGACAAATATTTCAGCAGAATCTCCAAACTCTTTAGCATAAAAATCAGCAGTGACCTTTCCAATCGCCTTATCCTTTGCACCAAAAACAAATATAATTTTCTCTACATTTTCTTTTATTTTTTTAACATCCAGACTTCTGTTCTGAAAAGCCTTTAAAGATTCTATGTGTTCCGTTTTTAGATTAAAATTTTTAGCCTTTTCTTTAAAATATTTTTCATCTGGTTTTGGCATAACAGGTGCTACCAGTACAAGATTCCTGATTTTATGCTTCTCTGCCAGTTTTAAAGTTAAAAATCCACCAAGACTGTGACCAGCCAAAGTTAATTTTCCATTATTAAATCTGGTGACTTCCTTTTCTGCTGCTTCAAACCATTCTTCATACTTGGGTGTCTTTGTATTGGGCAGATCAATCATTTCTGATTTATAATTTTTAGACTCCAGATCTTCGTGTAATTTTGGTAGCCAATTATCTTTTGAGGTGTTTCCAAAACCGTGCAGAGTTAAAACTCTGTCAGTATTTTCTCCATAACCCAGCTCTTCTGCTTTTTTGCTGAATACAAGCGGTATTGGCGGACCCCAGTATCTTTGACGGCTAATGCACCAGTCTCTTAGATGATAGTTAACTTTTCTGTTTCCAGTTTTCTGTTTTTCAAAATCCTTTATTATTGCTTCTTGGGCTGTTTTTACATTTAAACCAGAGTAGTTGGCAGAATTAATCAGGTATCCGTCTTTTCCTGTAAATAATGCAGGTGTGTGGCCTTTTATATCTTCAAAAAACTCTTCAATTTCTGGTACACTTTCTATGCCTTCAGAATCTAATAAATGCCCCTTGTCTTTAAGAATTGTGAGTTTTCTGGTGTCAATTAAATTAGTTTTAAAAAAGTTCAGTATTTCCTTGTGTGCAATTGGATCATTTTTCCCAAAAATAACCTTTATATCTTTTGTATTGTTTTTTATTTTACTAAAATCCACATCCGTGTTTCTGTAGCTGGTACTGATATTAGAAGCCTCTTCGCCTATTTTTGAAGACATTTCTTTTTTATAGTCCTCAGAAGGGTTTGGATGAACTGAACCCACAAAAACTAACCTTTTAATTCTTTGAGTTTCTGCAAGTTTCATTGCAAGGACTCCACTTAAGCTGTGTGC
>CAYMEI010000095.1:0-4052 GCA_964389605.1 uncultured Candidatus Saccharibacteria bacterium
TTTAGAACAAGTGGTCTTGTGGACTCCGAAAAGCTTGCCTATAAAACATTTGACAGCTGTGGATTCAGAGATTCTCTAATCACCTTCCACGAAATTTAACTTACAGTCTTTGCACCTGAGTCTCTGTTTCTCTCTAGCAGTATTGTTTTTAACTATGTTTAATGATTGGCATTTTTTACATACAGGCATGTCTAACTGATGGAGTGAGGTTATCTTTGTGTCAGGGGGGCTCAAATAAATTAATGCCGATCCATCATATCAGAAAGCTTTTGACCAGATTCGTTTATCATGCCTTCTATTGTTTTTTCGTATCCTTCGGGTATTTTCTGCACTTCACTACTACTGCCCTTCTTTTTATTTTCACCTGCCGCCCTTGCTATTCTTTTTTGCTCTGGTGTAACCACATTCAAAAATGCGCTGCTACCACAAACATCACACTTCATATTCAAAAATAAAGTGCCTCCCATCTGACCCATAATATTTATCCCATTCTTCTTATAGTGACTATGACAACTTGGGCATGTAACATCATGACGGATCATGTTTAAGATTTTCTCTAGCTCCTCCCAACTTTTCATTTGTTTATTACTCTAAATATTTTATGCTTAATGTCAATTCTTACCTTTCTCTACCACCATTTTTCTATAAAAATATCGTGCAGAATTCAAATCATTAATAAGATCGCTTATATTACTACCACCCATCCCTTTTGAGCTCTTCTTTGCTTTCCTTATTGCTTCTTTCACAAGATACTTGGCTATCACTTTTGGTTTAGTCGATTTCATCTTGCCACCCAAAGACTCAAATATTTTATAGACCTTCTCATCTGATCTATAATTATATACAGAGTCTGGCTGTTCAGCATCATCACCGTCACCATCCTGTGTCTGCTGTGAAGCAGCAGATGAACCCATACCTGTATTTTGATTATTATCGGCACTGGATATACTTTCAGCTGAAATATTAACACCTTCTGCACTTGTAGGCTGATCTGGAGAAATAGTACCCCCCTTCTTTATCTTGTCACCAGCCACTGGCTCTGCACTCTGGCTATTTTCTGCTGAAAAATTACTGGACATTATCTACTAATTATAAAAGGAAATTTATTTTTTAAAGACCTCAGTCCAATTGTATACTAAAAAAACATGAGTCAAATACTTACTGACAAGTGTACACTCTCCCATCATGTTCCACTATGCTACAGTTAACAATTTCTGCGGGCAAATGCCCACGACTATAAAAAATAGCACTACTATCTGCCGCACTGTAGTTAATATCACTAAAGTTATTAAAATATTTTATACTTTTTATCTTAAAAAGTCCCGACTCTTCCCATATATACCACTCAGCATCTGTATAATAATTACTGATAAAAATCAGATGATCATACCCTTCCTCTGAAAGCCTGTTAATTGTTTTAATATCCTCCATGGCTTCTCTTTGCTCACCAGCCAGTCTTAAATTATCTTGGCTGGGCAGGCTGAAAATATTCTGAAACCACGAATTAAAAGAGATTGAATTATAGTAACTGGTTATAAAAATATTCACAATAAAAAATAATGACAGCAGGACATTAAAACCATTATTTTTAATATAAAACCACCCGCCAGAAGATTTGCTAAAACTATCATTATTTTTTGCCTTAAGAGTTCCAAAAAAATGATTTATACCTTTTATTACAACTAGGGTAAAAAATGGAGTCAGTGTGATGTAATATCTTAAGTTATAGCTTGTACCCCTGTAAAAAAGTAAAGACAAAACCGAAATAGCTATTGTCAGCAAGATAGCCCTGTCTATCTTCCATGATGAGGGTAGAAATATAAATGGAATAAAAATACCAAGCGTAATCATAAAGTACAAAAATAAATTACCCAGATTTGTTAAGATTATATCTACCCTGTCTTCTCCCCCTGTGTAATTAGATGTATTTTGCCCTAAATTAAATAAATTTAACTCCAAAATACCAAATTGTACTAATAGTATAAATAATGTCCCCAGACTTGTACAAAAAATAAATGCAAGAACCCCTAGCTTTCTATCTTTTAAAAGATTAAGAAACACGCCCATCCTAGAAAATAAAAACATCAAAATAACAGGCACAAGAACAAGCCCGTTATGCTTTACCCAGGTGCTGAATACAAGCAATATGCCAACCGCAACACCATCAAACCACTTTATATCTTTACTGAAGACCCTATCCAGAAAATAAACTGACCACACAAAGCTAAGTGCAAAAAATGTATCTGGGTAGGCAGAAATAAATTGATAAAAAACCAGCGGGTTTAACAAAGTAAGTATAAAGAATAAAAGAGACTGGTTTTGAGACACACTAAAATGCTGAGCAAATCTTTTAAAAAATATAGTCAAAGACATCACCCACAAACTGGTTGTTACAAACGAACTGACTTTTAAGCCAAAATTAAAATTAAACAGCTCCACAAAGGGTACGGAAAAATAAGCAAAACCCAAGGGTTTATTGTAAGCATCTGCAATAGAATTAAAGTCTTCTTTAAGCTCCAGTATATTTTTAATGATATTTGCATAAACAAGTGAATTTCTAACCAGAGGTACATCCTGATAAACCAATAGATGAACGAGACCCAAGGTGATAAATATTACTGTAAATAAAAGTGTAAAAATGTAATTAAACTTTGCTGGTGTCCTTAGATTCAATTTGCCTGGCTTTAATTAAAATAATATTTCTAAGATAAATAAACGCACCGGTTGATTGTCCTAAAATAAATACTGGATCCCCCAGATTTATAGCATAAACCAGTAGCATGAGTCCGCCCGCAAGACTTAAGTACCAGAAAGATACAGGTATAAAACTCTCCTTCTTTCTTTCTGACGCGATCCATTGCACTATAAATCTGGCACTAAAAATGCCTTGAGCTAAAAATCCAAGCGTAAGCCACCAGTCAATGTTCATTATGCAAATATCCCTTTCTCAGGTTATACTTAATATAATTTCTTGCCATCCACCTGATTGCAAACATACTTTTTATACCCACCCAAAGCCTGTTAAGGGCTGTGTAGTGACTTTTTCCGTGTGTGCGTGGATAATGCCTTACCTCAATTTCTACAACCCTGTACCCCTGCATTTGTACCAAAAAAGGGATAAATCTATGAAATGTATCAAAAAAGGTTATACTGCTTATAGCTTCTTTTTTGAGAACTTTTAACGGACATGTGATATCGTAGAAACCATCTTTCAGTACAAGTTGTCTTATCTTTCTGGCAATCCATGTAGAAAATCTTTTGCCCACACCGTCTTTCCTTCTTACTCTTTTTCCATTTACACAGTCAAACCCTTCTTTTAGCTTTAAAATCAGTTTTTCAAATTCTCCTGGATCGGTCTGTAGATCTCCATCAATAATACCCAGAATATCATACCTGGAATTATTTATTCCTGCATATACAGCAGTACTCTGACCATAGTTTTTATCAAAAGAAATTATCTTAAATCTACTGTCATCAATACTATTAAGGTATTCAAGTGTTTTATCTGTTGAACCATCATCTACACAAATAATCTCAAATTTATTTATATATTCTATGCTCTCCAAGACAGCAGGTACCTCCGTGGAGATTCTACCTATAATTTCTTCTTCATTTGAAAATGGTATAATAAGTGAAAAATTCATTAAGCTCATTTGTTTCTTAGCATTTTTGAAGAAATCATCCACAGCAAACCATAAAATATTATCTAATCACCTGAATGATATACAATGATTTGATACAAAATAGTCAATTCTCATATCTGGCTTATCAGCCCGCTAGGCATATCCAAAAGAGATTATTGTGCATATCTAATGCAAGCATGAAAATCAATGACTAACAAATTAGACGGTCAGGTATGCTCCCGGTACGCGCCTGATTGTTCAAATACTAAGAGAAGGCCCACAAAGCACAGACAGATTGTCCTTATGATTTCAACACCCGATAGTATCGTATTTTATAATCCAAGCACTATACTGTAATTCAATTAACATAAATTAGGGTCTTGACTATTTAAGCAACTGATTAGCTTGCAAATAAGTAGTCAAATAGAT
>CAYMEI010000096.1:0-4038 GCA_964389605.1 uncultured Candidatus Saccharibacteria bacterium
ATATATCCAAAAATCCTGTCAAAATTTTTGTAATAAAATTCATCAAAGCTCATTTCAGTTTATTAATTTTCTATTTTTATTTCAAAATCAGCTGAAGCTGGTAGAGTTATTGAGTACGGTGATACACGATCTGGTTCATAATCTGCCTCAAATACCCAACATTGATTTTCATGATACTGATTAATAATATTGTCCACACCACCCCTTGTATCCGATATTTCTTTTTCATTATCCAGAGATACAGCAATTTCATCATCATGATCATAGCTTGCTAATTTTTTAATTAAATTCTGGCAGATATTTTCTTTACTTCTGTCTGCTCTTATGTTTTTTAAGTATTCCGGCTCTGGACAGGTTATCTCTCCTTCAAACCTGTAAGCAGGTACCATGTAGGTTTTCGTACTAGAATATATTGTGCTGTATACAGGTTTAGCCTTTTGTATTTCCACTTTATTTTTCTGGTCTGTTGATTCAAAATCTGGATCGGGAAGTACTGCAGGTTCTGATAACCCTGGCCCCTGCCCTGCCGATGAGCTACTTGAACTGCCATCAGATACTTCTTCTGCTTCCGCATGAAAAGGTGGGTCGTATACCCCCACATTATTTGTTCTGTGTACACCTATGGGCTTAATTTTATCTTTTAAAAATCCATCAAATATATCTTCTGCACTTTGTGAACTAACAGATATATGCTCAATAGAGCTTAAAGGCTGTACCCCTGCCCTGATGACCTCACTTGCAGAACTTACTGTTATGCTTCCCAAGTTTATTTCAAAATCATCACCTATGGATGGTAAATCTTTATGGTAAACATCAAAAGTGGTGCTGGCTAACCTGGGAGGGTGGTTAGTAAACTGCACCTTGTCCGAAGATATTCTGCCTACCCTGCTTGTTGATACGGCAGATGCAGAATCCACAAATCCGTCTTCTGCTCCGTGCACAGGATAATCTTCCAGGTTATCTATACTGCTCTGCACAATAGCGCATCCGGATAGAGAACTACCACCATTTTCATCATATTCGCCTCCCCAGAGTACTTCCCCTTGAGGGCATATATATTCGTCCCAACCTTTGGCAATTACAGTGCCTGATTCTACAGCCTCATCTATAAAGCCTGAGTCTTGCAGAAATTTTAAGGCCTTACTCTCCATGTCTTCCTTGTTTACAATGCCTAGTAAATCATCGTAATCCAGCCCTGCAAACTCTTCTATTGAAATCCGTCTCCCGCCTCCAGACTCTCTTGCATATGATATTATCGGGGTATTTACAAACTGCTGATTTACAAACACAGATAAGCGCTCATTGGTTGAATTGTCCCGATAAACCATCTCGTACCCATCTTCGCAACCCTCCTGAGCAGGCATTGTTTTGGGTATAGAATTAATTTCCGGCACAGCTGGCATAATACTCAGGCACTCTCTTCTTTTTTGTGACTCACTAAAGCCTAGTTTTCTGGCTACTGTATCCAACCCGTCTTCTCCTTTGCTAAAATTTATCACTACTAGCTTATCCGGAATGTCATCAGGTAAGACGGCAGTTGAAGAAAGAGAATACTCATTGCTTTTATAATCCTGGTAGAATGGAATTGTCATCTCAGCCAAAGATTCTTCCTGCATCATATCTGAGGAAGCTGAGTTAGCAAATAACCCTGCTTTTTCTGTGCCTGCATACTGTCTTTCACTCTCATTCCCCGAAGCAATCCGTCCTGAAATTACAATCTTTTCATTTTCTGAATCATGGTCCTTCTCTCCAGACATACCCGGTAGCACCAGCACACCAAAAGCAACTCCCAGCACACCTACCCCAGCCAAAGACGGAATAAGAAAACTTTTTACCCTTAAGATCCAATGTGTTGATTTTTTATCTTCAGCCACATCTTCTACCTTGCTGCTACCCGCCTTAATAGATTTTAATAATTGCTCTTTCTTTTCCTGTAGCACAGGTGGCACCTTACTATTTAAAATGCTTAATATTTCCCTAGTTTCCCGTTCGTCTTTCATATTTTTGTTTTTCAATAGTAAAGACGCACAGAAAATGTTTTTGTTGCAAAAAAATAAAACCCTCTTTTAGAATAAAAGGGTTTTAAGTAGCACCGGTCAAGCCGACTAAGATAGTTTGTTTATTCTATATTTAAACTCTTCATATGAGTTTTTGATCATGCTTTTAAGCTCAGCGACTCTCTCTTCTGACATGTCAAAAAACTCATTGTACTTGCCAATAAACTCATCAACTGCTTTCTGAAACTGTTCTTTAGATGAGTCCTTATCAATCTTCAGCTCTCTGGTTTTCTCAATTACAGCGTCCATAATTTTATTGTACTGCTCATTAAGTGTAGATGCCCCTGAATTAAACTTCTCTCTCGCCTTCTCTTCTAGATCATCCGCCACCTTATCTACTTTTTCTCTGACTTCTTTATTTCTTAAAACAGCAACAGCGGCCAACGCCCCTATCCCCATTAAAAATACCCCTTTGATTTTTTTAAAAAGATGTAGTTTCATATACAAGTATATATTAAAAATTAGAATCATCTTGTAAAATGAATGCATCAAATGTTCTTTTCTGTGTTTCAAAAATTTCAAACATACGACGAGGATATAAAAAATTTATTAATTTTTTAAGGAAGCAGAATGTAAGCCCAAAAAATATAGTATATGGAGTAGAGGGAGTAAAGGATGTTGATTTGAATCATTTTGATAAAGTAATACTGGCCGGAGGAGATGGATTTATCAGGCTATTCTTAAATTCCCTGGACTCTCACCATCTAAAAAGACTTTCTTTTGGAATACTACCATTTGGAACCGGGAATGCTTTCTACTACAACCTGACGGGCAACACCTCTCTATATGTCAACCTGACGAGACTTATGAATAATCCGCACTATAAAAAAAAGAGGCTACTCAAAAGCAACCTGAAGGACAGCCTTGCATTATCCAGCATTAGCGTAGCTTTTGAAGAAAGAGTCATAAGAGAATACAGAGACAGAGAATACAGTAAAAAGATAAGCTACTTTTGGGCAACTCTATTTGCATTAATAAACAACAAAAAGCAAGTTGTTACATATAATATAGATGGGCTGACAAGAAAAAATAATCTCTTTAACTTCTCAATATACAACGGTGAATTTGTGGGGAAAAGAGCTAGAGTCATCACGCATCTCAAAGAGGATGGGCTGAACTACAGCGATGATAAAAACTGCGTTAGCTACATATTAAACAGAAAGTTATGGTCAAGAAAAAAAATTAAGGTTGCAAATGAAATCAGTTTTCCCGGAACATACAACATACAGGTGGATGGTGATTTATTCAAAGCTACAGATCTGACTGTATCCTTAAGCGAAGAGTTAAATTTTTTCATCTAGCTACCCCAGAAACTAACCTCCGGGTATACTAACTCGTCATATATTTCAACCTTTCTGCCCCCATAAAACCTAAAAACCTCATCTGTAATTCTCCACTGCTCCAATATCTCCTGCTCTGTAGAAAAACTTGTCTTATTATGGCACATAACCTGATTAATTAAAAAATCATATGCACTTATAAATGAACCCATATTCAGACTATCTACTTTTCTATTTACAATCTTCTCCATCTCTGCTGACCGTGCCCCACCAGCATATCCAATAAAAAAATTTATCTCGTCCTTTTTTAAATACAAAACCAGAGATGCCCCTGAACCCTTATGTTGCATATCATCCAGATTTTTAAAATTAATTATGACCTCAAAGCTGGTTTTGGGCAGTTTTTTACCATGCCTAGTATAAATTGGCACACCCTCAAAACTTTTACTCAGGGATTTCAATTTTATTGCAAAAAATGTTTCTGTGCCCAAGTTCTTCTGACCCCTATACTTTGCAAGCAATACATTTTCTACCCTAATATCAGACAAGGCTATGGCCTTCTGATCAGAAATTTCATTAGGGTACATATCTTTTTCTCCCTCCATTAATAATAAAGATAAAACCTGCAATATATGATTCTGGAACAAATCCTTAACAGCCCCTGTACCCGAGATCGGAAGAGCACACGTCTGAACTCCAGT
>CAYMEI010000097.1:0-3970 GCA_964389605.1 uncultured Candidatus Saccharibacteria bacterium
TAACTTATTAAGACCCCTTATAATCTCGCCATAAAAGAAGTTTAATACCTTTCTTGATTTTTCTCCTGTTGTTGACTTTATGTTTTGAATATAAGATCGCTTATTTTTGTCCAGTATTAGATTTTCAATCAGATCACCATCTATAATATCCGCAAACTCGCTCCTGATTTGATCTGGAAGCGGACCGACCTGTCTTTTTATATGGCTGATAAAATCATCAGTTATAGTCACCGCAGGAATGTCTGGCTCGGGGAAATACCTGTAGTCATCTGCTGTCTCTTTGATCCTCTGTGTCCTGGTCATTTTGGCATTTTCATCCCATCCCCTAGTTTCTTGAGCAGGAACACCCCCTGCAGACAAAACCTCTGACTGTCTATTTATTTCATATTCAACTGCAGCTTCAATACTTCTGAAGCTATTCATATTTTTAATCTCTACCTTGTATCTAGGAAGACCTTCTTCTCCGTCTTTCCTTAAAGATATATTGGCATCACATCTCATATTTCCATTCTCCATATCTGCACTGCTTGCATCAATGCATCTCAATATCTTCTGCAATTCTTCTGCAAACAGCCTGCACTCCCGTGCACTTCTGAATACAGGATGGGTCACAAGCTCCATCAACGGAGTACCTGCTCTATTCAGATCTACAAGACTAAAATCCTCATGCTTAGGGTGTGTTAGCCTTCCAGTGTCTTCTTCCAGATGAACCCTGATGATGTTCATCTTTTTTCCTTCAACAACAATATGTCCACCTTCAATCATAGGCTCGTCATACTGAGTAATCTGATACCCTTTTGGCAGATCCGGGTAAAAATAATGTTTTCTGTCCCATTTTGTTCTTTGCCTTATACTTGAATTCAAGGCCAGTCCAACCTTGATCATTATTCTCAATGGTTCCTGGTTCATCGATGGGAGCGTACCTGGCATTCCGGTACAAACAGGGCAGATATTTGTATTGGGTTCTCTACTCTCTGGATCATTTTTACATGAGCAGAAAAGTTTTGAGTCTGTCTTGAGCTGAGCATGAATTTCTAGCCCTATTATAGGTTCATATTCCATGATTCAGTTAATTAGTAAACTAAAAAAACAAAATATTAAAATCTCAACCAGTATAATCTAGATACTGTGTAAAAATACAGCATACTAACAAAAAATAAAATGTAGATCAAAAACAGTCATGTATTTAAGATTAGAGGATACAATTTACAAAAAAACCTTGCTACCGGTACCGGTGAGATTTAATATAGACTTTTTTATTTTTTTATGAAAGTTTTCTTCGCTAAACTGATTAGCCCATCTTGCTATCTCCAGATAAGAAAATTCCTTATCCTGAAATTCTTTTACTCCTTTTATCAGGCTTTCAACTGTCTGCTCTTCAAAAAATACACCACAATTGTCAATCACACTCTCCGTAACGCCACCCTTTTTAATAGCAATGACAGGAGTACCCGAAGACATAGCTTCAACTGGAACTATACCAAAATCTTCTACTGTGGGGAATATAAAGGCCCTTGCCTCTTCAAAGAGTTTTATCTTAGACTCCTCCTTTACGAGTCCCAGAAACTCAGTGTCAGGATTTACATTAATACTCTTGAGGTGGTCAGTCAGAGGACCCGAACCAAAAATTTTTAATGGTAATTTTAATTCATTAAAAGCATGGACTATTAAGTCAAATCTTTTGTATCCGATGTGCCTGCCTCCGGCTAAAAAATAGTCCTTTTTGCTAAATGTTGGAGTATACTTGGTTGTTTCGACCGGGGGATGAACAACACTGGATTCCCTCTTGTAGTATTTTTTGCACCTCCCCTGAGTGACCCTTGAGTTGCAAATAAAACCATCCACCCTTTGTGCAGAAAAATAATCTTTTTGTCTCATTTTTCCAAAAGATAAAGATGCTACATGGGCAAGCATTTTTTTAAAACCGTGCATCTGGTCTATGTACTCAAAAGAATTTTGCCATAGATACCTAGGGGGAGAAGCAAGATAACAAACATGAATAGCCTGCTCAGGACATATAATATTCTTAGCAAAATTGGCAGTATTGGAGATTATAAGATCATATCCCTGAAAATCAAAAGAGGGATAGGAGTTTGGGATGAAATTGACTAAAAACTTATCCAGCTTCCACAGTCTCTGCAAATAAGAAGCATGTATCTTATTGCTCGAAAAATGTTTGTTGTATAGTTCCGGGTTGTAAAAGCTGGTGAAAATATCTGCCTGCGGAAACATGTCTAAAAAAGACTGAGTAACCTTTTCTGATCCTCCCATCTGAGTAAGCTGATCTATTACTAGAGCTATCCTTAAATGCTCAAAGTTGCTATCCACACTTTTAGACTATAGTTTTTTATTAATTGGTCACTATCCAGCAGGAATAAGAATATTTTCAGCATATGAGATTGCTCACAATATGGCTACAAAACGTTTCAGTATATGCGATGTTTTGCGGAACGCAGTGGAGCAGAATATGGGAGAGCAAAGTACAACGAGCGAACCGCATATACTGTGTTAGGCGAGCCGAACGGAGCGATAGCAGCGGAGTGAGAGTGCAATATGTCTTGCGTATTTTTGAAAAATTTATCCATATTATTCCGTTTTTGGTGAGCTTTTCATTATTGTATTTGATTTTTTTGTTTTGAAAAATGGAAGAGGAGCTGGGGGTAAATTCCATTTTTCAAAACTCCTTATTAATCAAGGCTGATTTGTGCACTAGACACTTTCATAAATTGTTTTTTTAATTCAATTTTAAGCTCCTTAATCATTTTACTTTTTTCTACAGTGTCTTTCTGTGCGTTTAAATCAAAATTATCAGTGGAATCAACTGGAATTCTAATTTAATTAGGAACTTGCCTAGGAAACCTTTCATTTCCGACTCTTAATTAAAGTTAAGATTATGTTGATCTGATTGTCAATATCTAGATGTCTGTGATTGAATCTCCATTCACATTCTTTAAGGTTTTTGTAGAAGTTTTCTTTTTTAAAGCCTTTGAATCTTTGCAGTCTGCGCTTGGCATAACCCCAAAAAGACTCTACTCCATTAACATGATTCTTGCCTCTGGCAAATTCATTTTCACTATGGAAGATACGGTAGTGTTCGTAACCTTCAATTATCAGTGAGTCATATGCTTTCCAGCCATCTGTATAGACTGTAGTCTCTTCTAGAACTTCTCCCTTAACATTGGAACAGTTCTCTACTACTTGAATATGAACTTTTCCTTGTTTTTTAAAGATACCAGATACTTTTAACTTTATCTCCGGCCCCTCTACCTCTTTTTCCTCTGACTCTGGTAGGTCCAAAGTAACTCTCATCTAACTCAACTTCCCCTGAAAAAGGAGGACCTTCTATTTCCATGGATTGAGTTATAGAATCTCTGATTAAATTGAAAAAGCGGTTGACTGTATTACGGTTTAGGTTTAACAATTTATCTGTTGTGATAGTAGCTAAATCTGCTAAAAAATATCTAACAATTTGCTTTATTTTGTAGTTAGATAATTTCGTTCTTTTGATGTAAGCTCTTCTTTGCATAATATGGGCTTATTTAGTTTACTGTAGTCTGGTAACTTGGGCAAGTCCCTTCTGCAATACATATAGATGACTGGAAAGCATATGCTGGATTAGTGGATTCAGGCTGTCAAAAACATTACAGAGTTCATCATGGTAAGAATGAATTGCAAGAGGCGAACAACACATTAATAGCATAGAGTCTTTCTGGGCTTTTGCAAAGAAGGGGTTGAGCAAGTTTAATGGAATAAAGAAGAATAAATTTCCAGTATACCTTAAAGAAAGTGAACGGAGATTTAGCAATAGAAGCAAGTCTATTGACGAAAGAATAAAGTTAATTAAAGATATATCCAAATCAGGTTAGATTTTTGAATTATCTAGTCAGGTCTCAAAATTATTAAAGATAACCTGACCTTTAAAAAGAAAAAAGTAAACACTCCAGAGATCACAGCTCTCTTAGATAATGGA
>CAYMEI010000098.1:0-3757 GCA_964389605.1 uncultured Candidatus Saccharibacteria bacterium
ATACAAATAGATCATCAATAATTAGAATAGAGCCAACTACAAAGAACGAGAAGTAGATTATGAGCGATATAACACTTCCAAGTTTAAAGCTAGAGAAGTACTTAACCTGAAAAAAACTGATGGGCCTGAGCAGCCATATATCCAACTGAGAATCCTTGATAGCATTTGATAGTCCCCTGAAGCTTTTTGTTGCATTCATAATACTCAGGAAAAACACTGTCTGTGTTGTAAAGAAAGCAAGCAGATAATCTGTGTAACTTATCCCGAAAAATGGATCGGGGTTAATCTGGCACACAATATATATCTGTATAAGTGCAACAACGGAGAAAACAACAGAAGCCAGAATTCCGAACAGAAAGGCAGAGAAAGATTTTCTCTGAATTTTCATATGTGCTTTAAAAAGTATTCAGATCGGTTTTGTGCCGGACATAGTATTTGTCTGAACTATTTTTATACTTTTTCCTCCTGATTAGCATATTACAGATTAGTTTTTAAGTACCCGATAATAATTGAAAAATAATTGAAACTCACCCCCACCAGAGGGACTTGGTTCCATATTTTAATTTATTCTGCAGGGGCGGGGTACTCCCGCTCGTTTAACACCGAACTGTGTTAATGTAGGGGCGGACCCGCGTGTCCGCCCAGCTTGTTAAGGTGTAAGAAAGGAGAATTATCCACCCCGTCAGACTTCGTCTGCCACCCCTCAAGAGGGGAATTCTGGTGCTCCCTTCTATATATTCAAGTGATAATAGCAAAGCAATTCCCCTCTAAAGCAGCTTTGGGCGTGGTTTAATTCCCCTCCTGAGAGTCATGAGGCAGAAAATCCCCCTCTTGAGGGGTGCCCTCTAATTTAGCAGGTCAACAGCTAACAGGCTGGCTAAAGCACAGCCTGTGTTGACCTTAAACTGCTATAGGGCGGGGTGTTTCTTTTGCATCTCTTTGGATACTGTTTGTTAAATATTTTTGGTGTTTTAGGTTTTTTGCGATGGGGTTTAACTTAGATTTTAATCCGGATGAGCTAAGGCTGGACATTAACTCCGGAAAGAAAAAAGATGTAAAAAATCTGCTTATTTCTGCAAAAAAAGCATGCATCATTTTAAGCAGGAGGCTGGATGATGATAATATTGCCAGTGCAATACTGCTGGCTGAATTTCTGGAAAAACGAACCACGGAAGTGGTTAAAATATACTCATGCAAGGAATTACCTGAAAAATTTTCTGACTTGCATGGTGTGGAAAGGGTTGAAATTGCCAATGTTAATGTGCTGGATTTTGGTAAATTTGATGCTGTTGTGCTCCTTGATGGGGGTAACCTGAGCCAGTTTTATGATCCAGGAGTAGAGCCTTTGCCGGATTATAAAGCAATTAAGGATAGGCTGGTTTCAATTGATCACCACGAAGGAAATGAAAAGTTTACTGATAATTTAATACTAAACTCAAAAGCAAGCAGCACCGTTGAGGTGCTGTACGAAAATAAATTAATGGATATTGATGATTTTAATGAAGATCAGGCAGAACTTGCGTACAGTGGAATGGCAGACGATACGGGAAACTTTAAATTTGCAGTCACATCCCAGACTTTTAAGATTGCAGAAAAGCTTTTAAGTAAAGGTGTAAACATAGAAAGAGTCTGCCACAGACTTTTTTATAATGTACCTCTGGATGCCATGAGGATTGCCCAATATATTTTTAAAAACGCTGAGTTTGATCTGGACACTCAAAGCAGTTTTGCATTTTTAAATGAAGAAGAAGTAGAAAAACTGGAAATGAGCAGAAGATTTATTGGCGAGGGCGTAAGGTTTTATGTTGAGGATATCAGCTATACTGCAGATAAAACCGAGCGGGGATTTGTTTTTTTTAGAGATGACCACAGATTAAAGATGTCAGCTAGGGGTGATAATTTTACAAACAAAATTGATTTGTCTCAACTGGGTGTAAAAATTGGAGGATCTGGAGGTGGCCATTTTAACGCTTCTGGTTTCAGCTTTGATCTTAGAGATTTTAAGGGCATGCAGGGTTCTAGTGATGAAGAAATAAAAACATATTTTTTTAATAAATTAAAAACTGAAATTAAAAATAGAATTGACTAATCAGTAGTTATTAGTAGTTTTTAGCTGAAATTAGTTGTAAACATTGCCAACAGTTAATCAGTTAGTTAAAAAACCAAGGAAAAAGCAGGAAGCAAAGTCCAAGGCACCAGCCTTGAACAGAAACTACAATGCTTTAAAAAATATAATCTATTATAAACAGTCTGGAAACCCATTAAAAAGAGGTGTCTGTATTTATGTAAAAGCTGTAAAACCCAAGAAGCCTAACTCAGCTCTTAGAAAAATTGCCAGGGTCAGACTGACCAACAGAAGTGAGGTCTTGGCTTATATACCGGGAGAAGGTCATAATCTAAAAGAACATAGCGTAGTTGCTCTAAGGGGTGGTCGTGTAAAAGACCTGCCGGGTGTTCAGTACCACATAGTAAGAGGTATGTTTGACTCTCAGGGTGTTAAGGGTAGAAAGACCAGCCGAAGTAAGTACGGAGCAAAAAAGGAGAAAGTTAAAAGCTGATAATGGTTAAAAAATATTATAAAGAAAAAAGTCTTTATTTTTCAGATTTAAAATTTGGAAATTACTATATCGCCAAGCTCATAAATATAGTAATGAAGAATGGAAATAAAGACACTGCAAGAAATATTGTTTATGAAGCAATAGATATAGTCCAGTCTCAGCTGCAGAAAGATGGAAACAGCAAGGATGTTTCAGCTATAATCAAAGAAGTTATTGACCTTGCCTCTCCTCTGGTTGAAGTCAGAAAAAAAAGAATTGGCGGGCAGACATACCAGATACCTGTTGAAGTAAACTCCGAAAGGCAGGTTAGCCTTGCGCTAAGATGGATTGCTCAAATTGCAAGAAAAAAGAGCGGGAAACCAATGTCTCAAAGGCTGGCAAAGGAGCTGATAGATATTTTAAACAATACCGGTGATGTAGTGGGTATGAAAGATAATTTATACAAGACAGCCGCTGCAAACAAATCATATGCTCACTTTGCTTTTTAGGCAGTACCTTTTTCTAGTTGATTAAGTCTTCTGTCGACCTCTCTGACCATCTCTTCCATTTTGGATAAGTAGTAGTCAGGGTTTTTTTTCATTTTCTCTGGTTCAAAAATTCTACAGATATTCTCCGATGCAATTCTGCTAAGACTTGCAGCTGCGAACCTTACCTTTGTTTTATCCAAACCTCTTTCTGACTGTAAATGATTTGTAATTGTCTGAACCACAGCCTTCTCAAAATCTTCTTTGAGTACAACCACAGACTTTCTATAATGGGGAAACTTTACACTTTTCTGGAGCAACTGGTCAATTCTTACTTTGTACCAATTACAAATTGTTTGTATCTCTGTTTCTATATTTGTCATACTTTTTATTACTTAAATTATTATACCCTTTAAATTTTAAATTGGAAAACCCTCATGCATACAAGTTCAGTATTATGGGTTACCGTCTGACCCTGTGGTTTTATATCCCATCTTAAAATAGTAGGATTTTTATTTTTAATTTCAATCTATATTTTCTAGAAACTACTCACACCAGACACCACTCAACTCCAGATCACATACTGTCATATTCACTCTTAACTTAAGTCTTCTGTTTCTATACCTCTTTTGTGATTCTTTCTCTTGTCTGCAGTGTGTCGTGTTTAAAGGGGTGGGATTAGTTCCCCTCTAAAGCAACTTTGGGTATTCGTAAGCCACCCCAATAAGGTGCGAT
>CAYMEI010000099.1:0-3713 GCA_964389605.1 uncultured Candidatus Saccharibacteria bacterium
TTCCAGTACACAACAGTGCCTGCACTGTAATGTCTACAGGTTTATTGCAAGAGGTTTATTTATGTGATAAGCTAAATGGGAAGCTTAAGGTTTGGGTAGAGTTAACCGATCAGGCAGAGCTAGGTGACACAGGAGTAGTGGAGATCAGGGTAGAGTTTTCGAAAGATGGACAGGATTATTTTTATACAGAAGATGTACCTTTTATAGTTGAAGGCCCTCCACCAAGCCCTTAAAATAACTAATCATTCAGCTACTATGCTATAGATCCCCTGTTTTCAGGGGGTTTTGTTAGTTAATTTTAGAATTTTTCTACAAGCCCGCACTCTTTGAACTTATTGTAAATAAATTAAATTTTTTATGATGATAAACTTTGAAGAATACAAAAAACTACTCAGCGAATATATTAGTTTTAAAACTATATCAACAGATATATCTTTTCAGGATCAAACTGGAGCCTGTGCAGAGTGGCTAAAAAATCTATTTACAGAAAATGGATTTAATGCCACATTACTTCATCATCCACAAATAAATCCGGTAGTATTTGCAGAATACAAAGTAGATCCACAGGCAGAAACAGTCCTTGTTTACGGACACTATGATGTGCAACCAGCAGAGCAGTCCGAAGGATGGGGAAATGATCCTTTTACAATACACGAAGAAAACGGCAGGTTAATTGCCAGAGGTATTGTAGATAACAAGGGGCAAAGCATGATCCATATTTTTACGGTTTTAAGCCTCTTAAAAAACAATAACCTGAAATACAATGTAAAATTTTTAATAGAAGGGAATGAAGAAACCGGGAACAATGTTATGGGAGAGATCATGCAGAACAATCTGGAACAGCTAAAGTGTGATTATGTAATGATTTCTGATGGAGAAATCCCGTATAGTCCTCAAATAGAAGTCGGACTAAGGGGGCTGATTAACTTTAAAGTAAAGTACAGGGTTGCAAAAAATAATCTACACTCAGGGCTTTATGGTAGTGTAGCTCCTAATAGTATTCATGAGCTTTCAAAACTGATTTCTAAATTTCATAATCTGGATAATAAATTAAATATTCCTGGTTTTTATGATGATGTAGATGAGATTACTTTAGAGCAGGTAGAAAACAATAAGCAGATTGCCAGAGACCAAGAAGAGCTGACGCGTGTAACAGGTATAAAAACAATGCTTTTGCCAGAAGGTATAGATGAGGCAACCGCAACAGGTTTATTACCGTGTATACATGTAACTGGCATACAAGGGGGCTATGTAAAAGAAGGCTACGCCAACATTGTGCCAGCAGAGGCTTGGGCAAAAATTAATGTAAGGCTGGTAGCCAGCCAGGATCCAGAAAAATCTGTTGAGCAGATTAAAAAGTTTATAAAGGACAATACTCCCGGCTATGTTGATCTGGATATTGAGGTTGATGGAGTTCATCCAGCTGTGAAGGTAGATATGAACAATCCAAAAATATCTGATGTATCAAAAATCCTTGAAAGTATTTTTAATGAAGATGTTCAGTTTAAGTACTGCGGGGGAGGGATTCCTGTTGTAGGTGAGTTTAAGAATGTACTGGGAGTAGATACAATTCTGGCTTCCTTGGGAAACGATGACTGTAACATGCATGGAGTTAATGAAAACTTTGATATTAATCTGCTGAAAAAAGGGCTGGAGTTTAGTAGAAGATTTTTTTCTGGCAGTATGCCCTGATTTCTGGAAACAGATACAGGTAATTTATTCGGGAATATATTTTTTGTTTGCTAATAATCAGGCTGGTGCTGAGTAGAGATTACTTTTAGCTCTTTTCACGGTGCACTAGACGCAAGGTATAATAAATTATTCACAATTTACTATGCATCTTTTTTACTACTCTTTTTCTTTTTAAGTTTGTAAATAATAAATCCGGCAGAAGCTAAAATAACCGCCAATATTACCACTGCCTTCAAATTCTCTACTATAGATTCAACTACCTCCCAATTTTGCCCCAAAAAATATCCAGCCAGAACAAGCGTAGAGTTCCAGAATATGCTTCCAATAATTGTATAAACTGTATAAGTCTTAAAATCCACCTTAAACATTCCTGCAGGAACAGAAATAAGGGTTCTTATAGCAGGAAGTATTCTACCAGCCATTATGATTATATTTCCGTGCTTCTGGAATGCTTTTTTAGATTTTTCTAAATCCTCTATATCTACTAAAAAATATTTACCATACTTATTTACAAAAGAATATACCAGTTTTTCCCCTTTGTACCCAAGTATATAAAAAGGTAGCACACCTATGTAATTTCCTATGGTTGCAATTAAGATTACTAAAAATAAATTTAAATCTCCCAGTCCGGCAGATACACCAGCTAACGGAAGTATTATCTCTGATGGTATTGGGGGAAATAAATTCTCAATAATCATTAAACTAAAAATGGCTATGTAGCCAAAATTATCCATAAACTCAAGAATAGAATCCAGCATACACAAGAACACTAATTAAATAGAAAAAATAGGTAAATTGATTATTAATCAATTTCAATTAAATCTTTTGGGCTTTTTGAAAGTATATGACAGCTATTGGCTTTGACAGCCACAAAATCTTCAATTCTAACACCAAACTCTCCTTCGAAGTACAGCCCCGGTTCTATTGTTATAATCATATTCTCTTTAAGTTTGCATCCTGCCCTGCATCTTAAAGAAGGTTTTTCATGAATTTCCAGTCCCACTCCGTGTCCCAGCCCATGAATAAAGTACCCCTCCAGATCCTTTTGCCTGAAAACATCTTTTGCTGTTTCTGATAAATCAAAAGTGTCAACTTGAGCACTACAGGCCTCAAGACTTTTCTGATTACTCTCCAGAACAGTAAAATAAATATCTTTAAATTTATCAGGAGCCTTGCCTAGGTATATTGTTCTTGTTAAGTCTCCTGTGTATCCTTTATACTTTATACCAATATCAAAAAGCAGTGCAGAGCCCTTGGTAAGTTTTTTATTACTGGTAAAGTAGTGTGGAAGAGCCGAGCCTTCTCCGGATGCTATTATTGGATCAAACCCGAAACCTTCCCCGCCCAGACTTCTGGAGATTTTTCTTAGTTCATCAACCATATCCAGCTCTGTTGTCTGAGTATAATCGTTTTGTCTTAAAAAATCCACAAGTGCCAGAAAAGACTTATCTGTAATTTCAACAGCTTTTTTTATTACTTCAATCTCCTCTTCGTCTTTAATTTCTCTTAAATCTTCAACTACTCCTTTGGCAGGAGAGAGATTCAAATCGGTTTTCTCTTTTATTAATTCCAGCTCAGAACACTTCAGATCTGAACTTTCAAACAATACCACACAATCCTTGCCCACAAACTCTCCAAAAGAAAAAAGCAGCTTATCTCTTTCATGGTTCACTATCATTTCACACCAGTTGTTTTTTACACCATCAGACCCTTTGGCTTGAAATTCGTACATTTCTGGTACAAAGAGATACGCTTTTTCTGCGGTTATAAGAAGAGCAGCCTCTCTTTCGTGCTCAGAAATACCCATGAATCCGGTCAGATAAAAGATATTGTAAAAATTAGTTATAAATATTGCATCGGCTTTCTGTTTTTGTAATTCATTTCTAACTTTCTGAATTCTATTCATTTTCTTTATACTAAGATGGTACCATTAATTTTGAAGTCTGAGTTTTTTAAAAAGTTTAAATCTTAATTTATGGAAATTCGGGGCATTATTTTAGTGGAAAGTGCCAATTTGCATT
>CAYMEI010000100.1:0-3480 GCA_964389605.1 uncultured Candidatus Saccharibacteria bacterium
GATTTATTATCGGGCAGAACCTTAGAAGAAATCCTGAACTTTTTAACAAGTTCATTTGTTTGCAGGTTACAGTCAATAATAGTACTAAACCCAATCCCTCCAGTATATTTATCAATATCTATTGCCAGCTCATCAAAGGGTCTCTTTGTTCCTATTTTTAGAAATACTTCTTCCAGTATTCCAATATACCTAAGTAAATCTATTGGAACATGGTTTAAGTCAAACAGAATGCTTGAATAAATTACTTTATTTGTATCAAGGGTATTAGTAAGTATTTTAACACCCTGTTTTTCTGATTCATGAATATCATCAAACCTAGCTGTTTTCTGAATGTCATTTAAAGACAGTTGAGGTATTTTTGCTAGATCTTCTGCAGAATCCTCCCTGCCCTGCCATTTTTCAAATTCTTCAGTTTCTTTTATTAATTTATCTATTTCTTCTTTAGATAAAGAATTTTTAAGTTCCTCCAGTTTCCTGTTTTCTTTGTCCTGAATTTCTTTTTCCAGCTCTGCATCTGGAGTCATTACAATAAGTGCCTTGTGCGTGTTATCCACAAAGTGCTTTCTTATTAATTTTTCAAAGTAATTATCTCCGGAGTTAATTTTTTCTTTAATTTGCTTAATAGAATCTTCAAAAAATACAGTCTGCAGGGGATCACCATCAAAAAGCCATGTCTTTAAAACATCCCTGAAAAGCATCACCCCAAAAGGGTACCTGCCCGCAGGATCCTGTTCTCTTTTTTTAAACTCCACAGAGTTAATGGCACCTTCTGCCAGATCTTTACTTAGGTTTTGTGATAAATCAGTAAGTACTCTTTCTACCAGGTCAGTAACTTTTTGAGTGTCTGATCTTTTAACTCCTTTTAGACCAACTGAAGACAGGGGTTGCCGTAATTCCAGTTCAAACCCAAAACCAGCCAAGTCTTCTCCCAGTTCAGACTCAAGTAATGCTTTTTTTAGAGGCGAGGCCTCTGACTCAAAAAGCAGGTAATTTAAAATCTCCAGAGCAATATACTCCTCATTGCTTTCAAAACTTTCCATTGCCCAAGCAATTATAGAATAAAACTTACTGTCAATATTTTCCGTGCTTGATACTGCATATTTAAATTCCTTTTTTACAGTGTCTGTTAGCCTAGGGTGTACACCTGCTGTTTGATTGATGTTTATTTTTCCATCAAAAGTATCCAGTACTTCATGCAGGTGTTGCAAACTTCTTTGCATGTCTCCATTTCCATAAAATAACACCTTGGCGTTGCCTGGGTGGTAGTACACTTTGTGAAAATCTACAAACTGCTTGTATGTTAAAGATGGTATAATCTCAGGATCTCCACCAGAATCATTAGAATATAAATTATCTGGCATTAAGCATTTTAGGGTATATTCTTCCAGCAAAGAATCCGGGCTGGAATAGGCACCTTTCATTTCATTAAAAACTACCCCACCATAAGAAATCGGGTCTTCTTTATTTTTTAATTCATAGTGCCACCCTTCCTGCTTAAAAATGTTTTCAGAAACTAATGGGTTAAATACCGCATCTAGATAAACAGAAATTAAATTATGAAAATCTTCTTCGTTTTCACTTGCCACAGGATACATCGTTTTGTCGGGAAAAGTAATTGCATTCAAAAAAGTATAAAGAGAAGTTTTTAAAAGATTAACAAAAGGCTCTCTTACGGGGTAATTTTTGGACCCATTTAATACCGCATGCTCAAGAATATGGGCAACACCCGTTGAGTCTTGCGGGAGTGTTTTGAAGTTAATCCCAAAAAACTTATTGCTATCCTGATTTTCCACAACCAGAACCTCAGCACCTGTTTTTTTGTGTTTTAAAAAGAGGGCTTTTCCAGAAAGCTCCGGGACATATTTTTCCCATATTTTTTGGTAGAATTCATAAGAATTAGTCATTCTAAAGATAAGCTAATGTTTTGGGTGGGTTTTGAAAGTACTACAGTGGAATAATTGTAGTCTTGAGTTATTAATATAAAAAAAATCTGAAATGTGGATAAGTATCACTATGCTGACTATTGGGCTTATATTATTGCTAATAACAATTGTAACAGGTGTAGTTGGTTTATTTGAATTTTTCTTAATAGGCACAATACTTACCTTCTCTGGAGTTCTGGGAGTTATTTTTAGCAGCGAAATTGTAGCTATTGTTCTGGCACTGGCAATGAGTGCTATGTACTTATTATTTGGCAGAAAGTACTTTTTTCAAAAATTAGATATAAAGACTATTAAAACCAACTCCGAGGCACTGGTTGGGAAAGTAGGTACCGTAACAAGAGAATTTAAAAATCTTAGTGGAGTTGCTAAGATTGAAGGAGAAGAATGGAGGGCTGAGAGTATAGATGAAACCAATTTTGCAAAAGGAGAGAAGGTAAAAATAGAAAAAATTGATTCAATAACTTTAAAAGTTTCTAAGTATAAAGAATAAAATAATAGTATTTTAATGAATAAAAATCAGAAAGATCAGGATAAATATCAAACGGAAAACAAAAATTATTTTAATACAATAGGCGGGACTGCGAGCTTCTGGTTGGGTGTTATGATGAGTACATTTACAATTGGTAGTATAATACTGTTTATATTTGTGGGATTCAGTGCATCTGGTTATTCATTTAATAAAAATGAGGCACAGGCAGAAAGAAATATAACACAAGAAGACAGCACTCCCTCCGTAAACGATAACAATACAAATGCTCCAGATCAGGCTACCAGCCCAGATGATGTAAATGGAAACGGTATACCAGACAGTCAGGAGCCAACCCCCAATCTTATTCTTGGTGAAGACGAAATAGCTAAGGGTGCGGATGACCCGGAATTTATTTTTGTAGAATATGGAGATTTTAGCTGTCCTGTCTGCAGGGAGTTTCAGAGCATTACAAAACAGCTGGAAGCCAAGTACGAAGACCGTGCTCAGATTGTATTTAGACACTACCCAAATACTTCTTTGCATCCTTTTGCATTTGAAGAAGCAGTGGCTTCGGAATGTACCAGAGAACAAGGAAAATTCTGGGAATATAAAGATCTGGTATTTAATGAGCTATGGGATAAAAAAGAAGAAATGTATGAGTCAGGTGATGTGGTAGCCTCTATTACAGAGACAGGAATTAGTTTACTGACCGAAAATTTAAATCTAAATAGAGAACAATTTGAAGCATGTATGTCTTCTGAGGAGTCCCAGGCTAGAGTCACAGAAGATTTCAGTGAATCAATAGAGCTTAATGTTTATGGTACTCCTGTATACTACCTTGTTAAGCCAGATGGAACACAAGAAGCATTTATAGGATTTTCCACTCTGCCAACTATAGAAGAAGAAATAAGCAATTTAATATCTCAATAAACCTCCACAGATAAAAAAGTGCAGTTGCTCAATACGGCATAGCAATCTATCTGTGATAAAATGTGTCACACAATTAACATGAATTAATCTTACCTTCCGTCTTTCATTAAAAGTTTAAAAGTTAAAAGTGTACTCAGT
>CAYMEI010000101.1:0-3318 GCA_964389605.1 uncultured Candidatus Saccharibacteria bacterium
TATACTCTATTGTAATTCTTTCTCTTGTCTGCAGTGTGTTTTCTTCTTTCTACTTGTCTTTTATGGTGTGTTGTAGTTGGGTACCTAGCTTTTATCTTATTCTTACTCGCAAGTGTCGTGTTTAAAGGGGTAGGCTTAATTCCCCTCTAAAGCAGTTTTGGGCGTGGCTTACCCACCTGTTAAGGTTACGAGAGAGGTGCCACTTTTAGGTGTGGGGTGTTTTTTACTGCTCAGCATAACCATTGTATAATTACTATAGATAACTTTTTTTATCTTTTTAGATATTTAAAGGTTTCTACTTTCGCCCTAACTCACATAATTAACCCCTACAGCTATATCATACTCACCAGAGCAGAATATGAAAACTCTATGGAGAATGAAGCAATTGAATTACCTGAATAATAAGGTGGTATCTGCTGCTATCTAGACAAATACTCAACCAATTCGCTGCTAGAAAGCAAATCGTCAAAGTGGCTTTTGCCTTCTAGCACTTCAATCTCAATTTCTATATTATTCCTTAAGGCTTCAGATGCAAATTTTTTAGAATTACTAACACTAATGTTTGCATCCTGACTTCCATGCCATATTTTTGTATTACCATCAAAATTCAAAAACTCATTGGGTCTAAAAGTCTCAAAATTGACGGCTGGAGCAATTAACGCAAGTTTTTCAAACATTCCAAATTCGGCCTGATGATAAGTTAAGGGATACCCCCCTGCACTAAAAGCCACCCCAAAAAAATTACGAGTATTAAAGTTTTCTCTTAAGTAGCTCATTATATCTGTAATATTTGCAATATAATCTCCCGATCTAAAATTTGTCTCTTCTCCTGACAAAGAAGGTGCAATAAACATTATACACTCTCCTGATATCTTTGATCTTTCTATAATTCTTTGAGGCTGACCTAGAACAGAATTACCAATCTCAACATCATTTCCTTTAAAGTAAATTATAGCACTTTGTGTGCAATCAGATGAATTGGTATAGGATACAAACGCCTTTCTACCCTCTATATTAACTACATCTTCAATCAGTTCGGACCCATCCTCTTTTGTATTTCTGTTATCATCTATAGAATTTTTAGATGATTCATCTTGAGAACCATCTGTTCCAGAAAACAAAGGATTATTTACTTTAAAATTATTGTCTGATTCTGACGAAGATATAGGTGGTATAAAAAAATCTACCACCTGATTAAAATTTATTACAAGAAGGAACACTATTAAAATTCCAAATAATACCTTTTTCAATTTAACAATTTTTTAACCTTATCCCTTAAGCCACTCAACGAAAACTTTTGTGCCTGCTTTTTTGCTCCTCTGGATATTTTATCTCTTAACTCAGAATTCAGGTATAATTTTCTTAAATAAAAATAAATCTTTTGCACATCAAATGGATTCACATAAATGGCATTCTTGCCACCTACCTCAGTTAAAGAAGTTGACATAGAAGTCAAGACGGGTTTTTTAAGTCGAAGAGCTTCCAACACAGGAAAACCAAATCCCTCATAAAGAGAAGGGAAAACAAAAAACAGGCAATTACTCAGGAGTACCTTTTTCTCAAAATCAGTAATTCTACCTGTAAAAATAACATGATCTTTTAAGTTTAGCTTATCAACAGATTCAAAAAAAACATCCGAGTCCCACCCCTTTCCTCCGGACAAAACCAGCTTAGGGGCTGATTTTTTATACTTTTTACAAAAATCCAGAAATTTCTTGTAAGCATATATTAATCGTTGAATATTTTTTCTTGGCTCAATTTTGCCTACAAAAAATAAATACTCATTCTGTATCATCTTAAATCTACCAAGCACATCCCTGTCTGACTCGCTTGAGTATATATTGCTGATATCAACAGCAGGAGAATGAATTACTGAAGTTTTTTTACTTAACAGAGTATTTAAAAATGAATATTTCTGTAAAAATTTATCTTTGGTAGAATTGCTGACACAGATTATCTTTTTTGCCCTTAAAGAGGCTGGCAGCAAGAATAATCTTTCAATTATCCTAGCTTTTTTGTTGGGAGCAAAACTTTTTTCAAATACAGCCAGATCATGAACAGTTATTATTGAGTTTTTTGTAAAAACAGGACTTATTTTGGTAACAGGACAAAAAAAGAAATCAAAATTGTAAGAAATTACAGATGTTTTAAAGTGATACCATAAATCTCCAGGAAAATTTTTTGCACAAGAAACGGGTTTGTACGAAAAGTTACCAGGCAGAGAGTAAACTTTTTGTGAATTAAAGTCAGATGATTTTATTAAAAGACAAAAAGTAAATTTATCTTCTGGAAGTAGTTTAAAAATTTCAATTAAACCCCTTGTATAGTACCCCATACCAGCATCATGGTATATATCCCTAGCATCAAGAAGTATGTTTTTGGTCACAAACTACTGTTTTTTTACTTGCAAAACATCCAGAGTAAGAGCTGTTTCTTTTCCTCCAAACATAGAAACCATAACAGAAACCCTCCCTCTTTCTTTATCAATACTTATAACTTTTGCCTCAAAGTTCTTAAAATATCCATCTATAATGGTTACCAGATCACCTAGTATTAAGTCTATCTCAAAGGATTTCTGAACAGATTGTTCACCATATGATTTTAATGCGTTAACCTCCTCTTCAGGCATTGGACTTGGCATAGTTCCAACACCAAGAAATCCTGTTACATCTTCTGTATTTCTGACCATGTACCATGTTTCTTCTGTAACATTCATCTTTACAAGTACATATCCTGGAAACATTTTCTTTTCCTGCACTCTCTTTCTGCCGTTTTTTATCACTATTTCTGATGTTTTAGGGACAAACAATTCATCAAAATGCTCCTGCATCCCAAAAGATTTTATTCTTCTTTCAATATTTCTTAGAACCATATCCTCCATGTTGGCTTTTGTTCTCACAGCATACCACATAAGATTAATAGCCTTATTTCCTTCTTCTTTATTCTGGGGTTTCATTATTCTACAAATTCAATTAATTTATCAAAAACTTCCTGGAGTACCAGCTCATAAACAGTAATGGCCAGAGCAAAAAAGCCAGCAACAATTACAACTGATATAGTTAAATTTGTTGCTGTTTTTGTGTCTATCCAAGATACCCTCTTAAGCTCGGTAAAGGTGGTTACTGCAAAAGCCTTTATTTTCTTTCTTTGCACCAAAGACAAAGCCAGGACTATACAAACTGCAACAAATATTGTACTTACTAGAAACAAATTATTCTCTAAAAAATCCATTTACTTAATTTAACTTGCAGGATCAGGTGGTTTAATTAATTCTGCTTCTTCGGTAAAAGTTTCATCGCCTCTCAGAAATTCAAACTC
>CAYMEI010000102.1:0-3279 GCA_964389605.1 uncultured Candidatus Saccharibacteria bacterium
GTAGCTGGAATATATAACTCGGAGTTAAGTGGTGTTTAGTGTGGGAGGTCTAATGAAGTGAATAATAAGTCCAAAACCTCCAATCATAAACTACTTTCTGGCTATAACATGAAATACATGCCAGTGCTTAGGCTTTCTTTTTTCTTCTTTGGCAACAAAAGCAGTCCTTCTCTTTCTTCTTCATAAAAATAAACTGTCTCCATGCCTTGCAGTAACTCTCTTATCTGTTCTCTGGTATGAAAAGACACTTTTTTATTGTATGGATAATAGTTCCATTCATCATTTACGCCAAAAAACTGCCCTACAAAACACCCGCCCTTTTTAAGGATTTTTAATACTTAAAAATAATTCATCAAACTGATCTGGGGGGGGATGTAAACGGCAAAGAAGACCTTGCATTTACAACGTCAAAGTTTTCTGGTGTAAAACTAAAATCAGCCATTTTTTGTCTTAACACGGTCAGATTTTCTCTGGCAGGAAAGTACTTCAGATATTCTTCATCTATGGGTGCAATATCAACAGCTGTAACCAAACATCCTTGCTCCAGGAAAAAGCTGGTATCCTCCCCTTTGCCACATCCTAAGTCTAAAATATTTCTGTTTTCAGCAGGTGTCTGCACTTTGTTTAAAAAAGCTCCACTGCCATTGGGCTGGGTTTTGGCTGGTTTACAACTTCTGTGTATGATAAGTTGTTTTCAGCGGGACAGCCTGTTTTTTTGTTCTCGATTTTTCATCTTTTCTGTTCTTTTACCATATAAATATGGCAAAAAACTCTTGTATTTTCTTAGATTCTGCTATTCTCCTAGAAAGGAGATGATGAATAATAGTTTGACTCTTTTTGCTTTTAGAGGTAAGGGAGAGTCAAATATATCTGAAAGCATGTTAAATAAACTGACACAAGGAAAGAAGATTTATATAGAATCAGAAGACAGGAGTACTCAAATTGAATCTTTGCTTAATAATATATACATAGAGCAACCCGGGTTTGTACTGGGCCATGGACAGTACTCTGGAAGAGATCAGGATAAAATAAGAATAGAATCGGTATGTAAAAACAGGTTTCGAAATCAGGTAATATGTGAATCTACATAGTCAGCACTGGATATAAATTATTTTTTAAAACCAGGTGATTATCTTAAGGCTGGTACTGGCATGGGGAATTCATGGTGTAATCTGGTATCTTTTAAGATAATGTTATTGCACAGTATGGGGAAAATAAATTCTGGATATACTTTCTTGCATATACCCAAAAGTTTTGATCTGGAACTGGCTGTTAGTGTAATTAATGATGAATTAGTCTATCATCAGATTTGGTAGTCAGTTATGAGAGAGTGAACCAGTTAGACTATGATTAAATTAATTAAATTGAGCTACAGACACCATTTGCAAAGTTTGTTTTAGCTTTTAATTTGCTTACTGATGGACGCAAATAAAAAAAGATCACTAGAAGTTGCACTGGCTCAGATTAAAAAAAGATTCGGAGAAGGTGCGGCAATGATGCTAGGGGACAGAGGGAATGTCAAAATTGATGTTGTCTCAACCGGTAGCCTTGGACTTGACCTTGCCTTAGGCGTTGGTGGTCTTCCAAGGGGTAGAATTGTTGAAATTTATGGTCCTGAAGCATCAGGAAAAACATCTTTGGCATTATCAACAATTGCTCATGCCCAGCAAAACGGAGGGAATGCTGCATTTGTTGACGCAGAGCATGCACTGGATCCTGCAAGAGCGAGGAGCTTGGGGGTGAATACAGATGAACTTGTACTTTCACAGCCCGATACCGGAGACCAGGCACTGGAAATTGTAGAAACTCTGGTTTCTTCAAATGCTTTTGATGTTATTGTTATTGATAGCGTAGCGGCGCTTGTACCAAGATCAGAAATTGAAGGCGATATGGGTGATGCAAGTATGGGTGTTCATGCAAGACTTATGAGTCAGGCGATGCGAAAATTAACTCCTGTTGTCAGTAAAAGCAATTGTCTGGTTATCTTTATAAATCAGATCAGGTTAAAAATTGGAGTCATGTTTGGCAATCCAGAGACAACAACCGGAGGTCAGGCACTTAAATTTTATTCATCTGTAAGACTGGAGGTCAGGAAAATTCAAAGCCTGACGGCTGGGCAGGATGCATATGGTACCCGTGTCAGGGTAAAAGTTGTTAAAAACAAGGTGGCTCCGCCATTTAAGATGGCAGAGTTTGATCTTTTATTTAATGCAGGAATAGATCGAATGCAGGAGATTGTAAGTTACGCCAGCAAATTTGATGTAATTAAAAAAGCAGGAAGCTGGTATAGCTACAAGGACCAGAAAATGGGTCAGGGAGAAAAAGCCGCCATGGAATACCTAGAAAAAAATCCTGAAATTAAGCAGGAAATTGAAGAAAAAGTCATGGCAAAGATTACGCAGGACGGGACAATAGAAAAATTTACTCCTGATGAAAATGGTGTAACAGATGATACGGTTGATTATACAGAAGAAGAGTCTAATGAATAAATGATGAATGCCGAAATAGACAACTTTAGGAAAGATCTCAGAAAATCCATAGAAATACTAAGCTCTGACCTGTCAAAAATAAGAACCGGAAGGGCAAGCTCTTCCATGGTAGACTTTATAGAAGTAGAAGCATATGAAGGGCAAAAACTAAGACTCCAGGAGCTTGCACGCGTGGTTGTTGAAGGACCCAAGACAATAAGAATAGAGCCATGGGACAAAACAACTGTTAAGGTCATCTCTGATGCCTTGATGAATTCTTTAAATCTTAGCCCACAATCTGGAGATGAAACTATCAGGATAAACCTGCCAGATCTGACATCAGAAAGAAGAAGAGATTTGGAAAAAACAGCCAGAGAAGTTTTTGAGCAATTTAAAATCTCTCTCAGAAATAAAAGACAAGGTGCAATAAAAAAGTTTGAACAGGAGAATGAGGGTAATGAAGACTTAGTAAAAGGCTTTAAAAATAAGGCTGATGATGCAGTAAAAGAAATTGAACAATCGGGTAAAAAACTACTTGATGAAAAAGTGCAGGAGATTTTAAATGGATGATTTGTAATTTAGGGAGTGTGATCGTTTGTACATACATATAAAGCCTGTTACACAGATAGTCCTCAGCTTTTTTCATGTTCGAAGCCTTTTTAAGTGATTACCTCATGGTCATTTTTTTATCTGTTACCACTGTCGCAAGCTTGCTGTTTACTATTTTTTATTCTTATCATGTCAGTCCTCTGCAATGTTCACTCTTTGCTTTTTGTATAATGAACCAATACTGAATCGAGCCCCCCTGACA
>CAYMEI010000103.1:0-3254 GCA_964389605.1 uncultured Candidatus Saccharibacteria bacterium
GCTTCATATACTATACTCTTCAGATAAATGAACGAAGCGAAGCTGATTCAGGGTGAAATTATCCACCCCGTCCGCTTTCAGCGTCCACCCCTCTCGTAACCTTAACATGCTGGGCGGACACAAATCCACCCCTGCAATAATAATACAACTGGATATTAAGGGCGGGAGAACCCCGCCCCTACAATTATATAATAGTAGCGAAGCAATTCCCCTCTAAAGCAGCTTTGGGTGTGCGTAAGCCGCCCCAATAAGGTGCGAGAGGGGGAATTTTCGCTTCTATAGTCACCGTATAATTGGGAAGGGGAATTTAGCGTGCTCCTTTGAATGCGACATCTTGTGAGTGATGGTGAATTCTCTTAAATGGGTGAACACCGAAAGTAGATGATAGAGTTTGTGTCCTTCTGAAGGAGCTTATCTCAAATCAAAAAAGTGCAGGGATTTTCTATTGTTTGTATCAAGCTACTTCCAGTAAAGCAGGAACCTGTACTCTGGTGCATAGATTTTGACGGGTGTTCTGAGTTCAGTTTCATAATAAAACTTAGTATCTTCTATTTCAAAGAATGAGTAAAACTCTTTTACCTTATTAATAACTGCCGATCTTTCTTCTTTCCCCATCCTGAAGTCTTCTATTAAAATATCTAGATCCTTGCTTGATATACTTGAGTAATTAAACCCATTATTGCTACCCGAGAAGCTATTATGGAAAAAGGGATAGGGATCAATCCTAGTGTATCTTAGTGGTATTATCAGTAGAGAAAAATCTCTATTAGATAATTTTTCAAACAAGGCAGGAGATTTAAGAAAAGTTGGATCAATGTATACCTTTTGATCGAGTACTGTTTTGATTCTGTCCACCAGTTCTTTGCTGTAACTATTGTCTAAAGCCAGCACATTTACTTTTGTAAAAGCTTGAATTTCTGGATCAAAAGCCATGTCTTTAAGTTGATCTGTACCAAATTCTGGATATAGAAATTCTTTGTTTTTACCATTGAAACTCCTGGACATTTCAGAAAGTATGAGCTTTCTTACCTGAAGCTCAACTGATTCCAGATTAAAATAAAGTACCTGCTTAACAGCGGTTTCTATTTCTTTGCCAGACCTGCTTCCTGCCAGAAAATCTATTTCCCCCTCCGATAATGCCTCTTCTGCCTGATCTAAGGAGCTAAAGAAGATGAACCTCAGTGCACTGTCTGCCTTCTTGTCAAAGTAATTAATATTTGGTCGCAGTGTTAACGAATCAAATGTTCTGTCCTGTAGAATATAAGGTCCTGTGCCTACAGGAGAAGAATTAAACGGGTCTACCTGTATCTCCTGAATACTCATGCCTTCAAATACAAAGGCGGGGGCTATTTTTTGAGTAAAGTTAAATAAAAACTCTTCTGAATAGTTAGGTATTGTGAATATTATTGTGTATTCGTCAGGTGTTTCAATTTCTACCCCATCCCATATATATTTTTTTACTTCTGAGGGGAAGTCTGTGGATTTAAAGGTATTAAAGGTGAATTTAACATCAGCACTGGTGAGTTTGTTTAATTTGCTTTCTCCCCAGAATACATTTTGTTTTAATTTAAATGTAATCCTGTTTTTTTCTATGACAGGCATTTCAGAAGCTAGATCAGGGGTTAAATTCATTGATTCGTCAAAAGTTAGTAAAGAGTTAAAGAGTAGTTGACTTATATCTTTGTCTACCTGACTAAAATTGGATATAGGAGTGTCCAAAAACAATGGGTTTAATATCTGGGGCTCTCCAATTAGTCCCTCTGTGTGTACAAATCTTTCTTCTGCATTTACAACATCGGTAAAAAGTCTTGAATCCATACCTGAATACATCATGCCAGACAACACAGCAACTCCTCCTGCCAGACCGAGCAACGCTCTCTCTATTTTTTTTCTGTTAACACTGAGCTTCACTAAGGAAGTTTTAGAAAATAAACACTAACCCAAAGCTTATGGCACAAATTGTAAAAGCAATGAAAAAGGTTGTAAAAAAAATCCCCCTCTCTATTCCTCTTCTGGTAACATAAAACCCAATATTCTGCCCAAAGGCTGATCCAAGCCCTGCATTTCTATTTTGTATACATACCAAAGCAACCAAGGCTACTGACAGTATGATTAAGGTTATTGATAAAAAATCTTCCACCAGCATAATATTAAAATACTAAATCTATTTGTGAACAGATTTAGTATTTTTTTGTGCTATACTGTTCTATTTTTAATCTGGTGTATTATATTATCTGTGAATCCCTGTGTAAGCATGAATCCCAGATCTTGGTTAAAAAACCTTACAGATACCCCGTCTCTGTCTTCTTCTTTCTTTCCACAAATTAATAGATAAGGCACTTTCATCTCTATTGCAGATTTTATTTTAGACTGCAATCGTTCTGAGCTTAAATCTGTTGAGATTCGTAAGTCAAGACCAACTTCATCCCCCTTCTGCTTGATTTTCTGCACTGATTTTTCTGCGTATTCATTAAATTTTTCGGATAATGACAGTATTCTGACCTGTTCTGGTGCAAGCCAGGCAGGGAACTTGCCTTTAAAGTTTTCTATTAAAAGCGCAATAAATCTTTCGTAGGAACCAAGTATTGCTCTATGAATTATAACTGGAACCTGCTTTTGCCCATGTTCATCAATATAACTTAAATTGAATCTTTTGGGCATTGCAAAATCCAGCTGAACCGTAGATAACTGTCTTTCGTTTCCGTGTGTGTCTTTAAACATAAAATCCAGTTTTGGGCCATAAAGTGCTGCCTCGCCTTCCATTTTTTGTGCATTCAAGCCTAATTCATTAGATACTTCCTGCAATATCTGTTCGCACAAATCCCAGTCTTTTGGATCTCCAATATATTTTTGAGGTGAGCCATAGTCTCTAACAGACAAAGAAACCCAGTGCTTCTCGTACATTTCCAGGCTGGAATAAAATTCTTTGATAATATTGCACACATTAATAATTTCCTGCTTCACCTGATTTATCGCGCAAAATGTATGCCCATCATCTACGCAAAAAGAAATAGGCCTCCAAAGCCCTCCAATTGAGCTAGGTTTTTCATCTCTGTGTTGCATTGCAGATTCCATGTACCTGATTGGTAGTTCTTTGTAACTTCTGGGTCTGGAATCAAAAATTTGAATATGGTGAGGGCAGTTAACGGGTTTTAAAACAAATCTGTTTTTATAGTGGCCTTCAACCCAGAATAGTTCATCTTTAAATTTGTCCTAATGTCCAGATATTTTATACAAGTCTGCTTTTGCCATCT
>CAYMEI010000104.1:0-3232 GCA_964389605.1 uncultured Candidatus Saccharibacteria bacterium
CGGAACCTTAACAGGCGGCTAAAGCACGCCTTAAGCGGTTACACCTTAACAGGCGACTCGCAGCACTTCATTAGTGCGGCTAACTAAAGCACGCACAGAACTGCTCTGCACGCCTTAAGCGGTTACAGGGGTGGACGCTGAAAGCGGACGGGGTAGTCCCTGATCAAAACCCGAAAAACACCCCGCCTAGCAAGCCAGGCACACCCCTCGCACCTTATTGGGGCGGGTAAAGCACGCCCAAAGCTGCTTTAGAGGGGAATTATCTGCCTCACGATCCCAAGAGGGGAATCAAAGCACGCCCAAAGTTGCCCTGGAGGGGAATTTTAGTGTCCCTTTTTATGCATCAGATGTTATGCCCAGTCTTAATCAAACTAACATTCTAGGAGTAATCTCCTGATATCCATTAATTTTGCTGACAGTATTATTATTATTCAAGTTCTCCAGACCGATTATTTCTTTATAAATTAAGGGGTCCGGCTTTTATAATAACCAAACCAGAAAAAGCAATAAGTAGTAAAGTATTTCTAAAAACTAATGACTTTTTTTAATATTTCTTCTGTTGCATGTACCTTATGCATATTGCTCAGACTATGTTTTTTATAAAGAACCCAACAAAAAACCCTCCAAGCATACCCGATAATGTAAAGAATATTAATATCAGGTTTTGGGGTATACTTCTTTGGACTTTTTCAAATGGCATTAGTTTGTACCCCCACTCTACTTCTGAACTATCAAGGGAATTAAAATAGTTGGAATCCAGGAAATCGGTTATTTTTGTGTTTATATCTTGGATATCTTCAGAGTCATCAAAATTACATCGTATTTCCAGATTTATCACTTTTGAATATTCTCTCAGCTCAGTAAAAATAGGGAATTGTGCATCACAGGTGTCCAGATTGCCCAGTAATTCTTTGGCGCTAGACTTAGAAGATATTAAGGCAGAAACCGATTTTGCATGCTTGTAGCTTGCAGATTGTAGATAGTCTGTGTCAAAACCAAATCCATTATTATTTTCCAGTGCCTCATTCTGCCTGTTTCCCTCTATGATAATAGAGCTATGATACTTAGGTCCAGGCTGTACTATCTGCAATACAGCAAACCCAACCAGTAAAAAGATAAACCCCAAAATAACCGAGAAAATTATACCTCTTATGGATCTGTTTTTAATGTCATCCCCCTGCAAGCTCTCTTTTTTGTCCATTCATTTTGAATTTACATCTAATCCGACCAACTTCAATTTATAATAAATAGACTGTTTTTTGTATTCTCTAAGATGGACTGCATAAATGTTTAATAGTATTTCAAAAAAATAATGTTTTTTTAGATTAACAATGTGGATAATTGGAGAATACTAAGTATTCTGACAATCTTTGTTTTATTTTTTTCGGCTATTACTTATAGACTAGCTTTTGTTCAACTCTTTCAGGCAGATTTTTACCGTGCAGAAGCCAAGAGCCAGCAGTGGAAAGAAGAAGTTATACCAGCCAACAGGGGGAGTATTTATTTTAGAGACAGATTAAGTAACCCAATACTGATGGCCCATGATAAGACAATTTATGAGACATTTGTTTATTTACCTCAGTTGGATGCCGGTTTTTTTGGAGAAGAGGTAAAATCTAATAGAGAGCAGTTTTTTAAGGAAAAAATAGAAGGATTTGCCTTCAAGGAAGGTCTGTTTTCTCTGAGAGATGAATTTTTAGAAAGGAAAGAGGAATTTCTTACTACTCAGTCACAAAACTTTTTGCTTAATGTAGAGTTTTCTAAAGAGGATAAGGAGTGGCTGGATGAAAATGGATTTTTTGAGAAAGATGAAAATGGATTTTTTGGACCCATAAGACCAAAAATTGTAAACGGAAGACACTATCCATCTAAAACTATAGGATCTCATGTTATAGGTTTTTTGGATAGGCAAAATATTGCTAACTATGGCGTAGAATCATTTTGCAATGACTTACTTTCACCAACAGAGGGCAGGATATCTGGAGAAAAAGATAGCTCGGGCAGGTTCCTGACTTTTGGTAATAAAAATGAAGTACTTGGCAAAGATGGTGCAGATGTATATCTGACTATAGACTACGGTCTACAGCTAAATATAGAAAAAATACTTAAGGCAGGAGTAGAAAGGTATGGAGCGGCAAGCGGAAGTGTTATAATAGTAAATCCTAATAATGGGGATATTTTATCCATGGCCAACTATCCTTATTTTGATCCAAACGAATTTGGAATGGTTGGCCAGGAGAATGAGCAGGGTTACAGAAAATTTACAAACTTATCCATTACAGACACATATGAACCCGGATCAACCTTTAAACCTTTTATAGTAGCTGGAGCACTAAGCGATGGGGTGATGGATGAGAATACCAAGTACTACGATAGAACCGGATATGTTGAGTACGAAGATGGTAAAAAAGTATATAATTCCGGAAAAGCTAGGTATCCCGTAATGGATCTACAGGTTATAATGGAAAAGTCTTCCAATGTAGGCATGGCAAATATTGTAAAAAACATGAGTCCCGAGCAGATACATAAGCACCTTGTAGACTTTGGGTTTGGATTGCACTCGGGGATTGACCTGGCACACGAATCCCCTGGAACACTAAAACCGTACGACGAATGGCTGGATATAGATAAAGCAACTGCAAGTTTTGGGCAAGGTCTAACTGTAACATCACTTCAGATGGCCATGGCAGGGAGTGCACTGGCCAATGGGGGCAATCTTTTTTTACCCAGAATTATAGATAAAAAACTTATTGACGGAAATATAGTGGTACAACCGAGCAAAATGATAAAGAATGTTATAAGCAGAGAGGCTTCTATAAAGACTACCTCTGCACTGGTGCAGTCTGTAGATAATGGTTTTGCGGAGGCAGGTGCAGTGGAGGGATATGCGTTAGCAGGAAAAACAGGAACAGGAGAAATTGCAAAAAATGGAGTATATCAGAGAAATGGACCATACAATGCTTCTTATCTTGGGTATGGTCCTGTATCTCCGGGAGAAAATGTCCCGCTTTTAGTATTTGTGAGGCTAGACAGACCAACCAGACCAACTTTTTTTGCTTCCGGCACTGCGGCACCTCTTTTTAGCGAAGTTATGAGTTTTGCACTCCATTATTACAACATACCTGAGAATAGATAATATTAGATTGTACAAAGCCCACTTTTCTACTAAAAAACAAATGTGAAAACCGAAACACACCCCTCACTGAAAAAAGTAAAGTTTATATGCTCAACA
>CAYMEI010000105.1:0-3211 GCA_964389605.1 uncultured Candidatus Saccharibacteria bacterium
GTCATATGACAACGGGGGCACACCTTCATTTTGAGCTATGGATAGATGCAAAGCCAGTGGATCCCCTGCTTGTAGTTAATCGCCCTGAGTGAATTTAGGCAAGTATTATTCAAAAAAAACAGGTTCAATGAAAATTATTACAGCGAGTCTCTCTTTGATCATGCTGTCCTTTGGTGTACCCGGGGAACCCTTAAAAATTATTGTTGATGATAAAGTCAGCTGTATAACTGACAGGATAAATGTATTTTGCGATGATTTCAAGGCACCGATAAGAGATTTTGCCGATCCTCAAAAAACACCTTTTTATAAAATTAAGATTATTACACCTCAAAAAACAATTGAGCATGTTGTGAGTAATCCAGAAGATGAAGTAGAAGATAGTACCCCAGAAATTACAAAAGAAGAACCAGAGAAGCCTGTTCATAAAGTATCCATTATAAAACAAGGCACACAGGTTGAGATTAAAACAAAATCGGCAACTGTTGGTGAACTTGCAAAAGAAGCCAATATACAGGGGACCGTATCTCCTCCTCCATCAACACCAATACACAGTGGAATAGTTATAAGATCTTTCCCGATAGAAAGAGTGGAGGAGTCTAGGGAAGAGAGCGTTGAACTTGAGACTAAAAAAGAAGATGATGACACGCTGGAAAAAGGAAAGACAAAGGTTGAGCAGAAAGGAGAAGAAGGAACAAAACTGGTAGTATTTGAAATTACACTTGAAAATGGAAAAGAAATTTCTTCTAAAAAGATACGCGAAGAAATAATTAAGGAACCTGTTAGCAAAATTATCAAGGTCGGCACCAAAGAACCTGAAAAAGAAGTAGGGGTTGAACCAGAAAAATCAGAGGCAAACACAGTCTCGGTAAAATCTGAAAATGACAGCACAAAACCCGGTGTTGCATCTAATTCTTGCGGAGTAGATTCTAACAGATCGTGGAATTCTCCGGGTATATGGGTGAGGGGAAAAACAGACTACCAGCACAACCCATTTAATGACATTGGGTGTTATCCTTCAAAACAGCAAGGATATGCCAGCCACTATGGTTACGATTTTAAGGCTCCCGATGGAGTCGCAAGTACAAGATACCCGTGGGGAACAAAGTTAAGGGTAACAAATTTAAGTAACGGAAAATCTACTATTGTTACGGTTAATGACTGGGGCCCATTTGTAAGTGGAAGAGTGGTTGATATGTCCAGAACTTCTTTTTCCAAGATAGCTTCTCCTTCTGAAGGAATTATTAATGTTATGGTTGAACCTGTGCAGGTTTGATTGTAAAGTAGTAAAGCCCGGGTTAGCACTTGGTTTGTGGTTCTTCTGAAGACCAAGATAATAAGAAATGGCAGGCTTATCGTATCTTAAATTCTAGCTACCACTCACTGTCAATAATCACAAATGATATTTTACTGAATAGATGAAAAAGCTTGGTTAATATTCAAAAAGAATGAACAAAATGACAAAAAACTCAAGGTTTAAAAGTATTTAATTGTTCTAAACTATGATTCAATGATTAAATAACTGACTATGATTATATTTATATATTTTATCTTTAACATCTAATTATATTACTGTAGAGACGGACCCGTGTGTCCTCCCATCCTGTTAAGATGTAACCGCTTAAGGCTGTGCAGAGCAGTTCTGTGCGTGCAGAGCAGCTTACTGTTTCAAGGCAGTAGAAAAAAATAAAGCCGGTTTCACACGGCTTTTTTCACTGCCTTGAAATGGGATAAGGTTAAAGTAGTACTAATGAAGTGCGAGCCGCCTATTAAGGTTCTGGGAAGGGGGATTGTTCCCCTCTGTAGAGGGGTGGCAGGCGGAGCCTGACGGGGTGTTTTTCGGGTTTTGATCAGGGACTACCTCGTCCACCTTCGGTGTCCTGTCCACCCCTTCCGGGAAGGGGGATTGCTTCGCTTCGTTCATCTGATGTGTAGAAGATCGCACTAAATTCCCCTCCAAAGCAGCTTTGGGTGTGCGTAAGCCACCCCAATAAGGTGCAATAGGGGTGGCACCGCTAGGTGACGAGGTGGATAAAAAATTATCTATAGTAACTATACACTACTACAGGAGTGGGAGAACCCCGCCCCTGTAGTAGTTCTGATAAACAATAAGCATGGCTCTGGTTTAAAGATGTAGGTAAGGGTGAGGTGTAGCGAGGGGGATGACAAAATAAATAACTTCGGGAAGATGAGAACAAAACGATGGGACAATAACACTTATCTAAGACAAAACAATTAAAAATATTTACAAACGCCTGTCAGTATTTTTTTGCCAGCAGGCAACTGAAGTTTAAAAATAATGTGTGATTCAAAATAAAAAGTTAAATAATCAAATAGAAATACCTGCTATAGGTTTTGGGGTTTATAAAATCCCTGCCCACAACACCAAAGACATTGTAAAATGTGCAATACATGAAGGGTATACGCACATAGACACTGCATCCAGATACAAAAACGAAACAGAGACCGGACAGGCAATAAAAGAGAGCGGATCAAACAGAAAAAATCTATTTGTAACCACAAAAGTATGGAATGATGATCTTGGGTTTGATTCCACACTCAAAGCCTTTGACAGCTCTCTAGAAAGACTTGGATTAGAATACATTGATTTATACTTAATTCACTGGCCATACAATAAAAAAAGGATTGAAAGCTGGAAAGCCCTAGAAGAAATTTATAAATCAGGAAAGGTGCGAGCCATTGGAGTTTCCAACTTCACAGTCAGACACATAACAGAACTTCTGGAGCATGCAGAATTTACTCCATCCGTTAACCAGATAGAGTTTCACCCTTTCTTAAATCAAAATAAAATACTGGATTTTTGCCAGAAGCACAATATTCTGGTTGAAGCACACAGCACCTTAACTTCTGGAAACAGGTTGTTTGACTCAACAATAACTACAATTGCACAAAAATATAAAAAGTCCAACGCTCAGGTTCTATTAAGATGGGCGTTGCAAAAAGGTACTGTCCCACTTGTCAAGACTACCAGAAAAGAAAGATTAAAGGAAAATCTAAGCATCTTTGACTTTAGTCTTATAAAGGAAGATATGGATATTTTAGACAAACTGGATCAGGGGTTAAGGTTTTCAGATAATCCAACTACAATGGAATAATTTTAATAATTACTATTTCTGGCATGGGTTTTTCATTAAAATCTATAAAACCCATTTAATTACTTCTCCCTTACCATCCGTTTAATCTTAACTCTGAC
>CAYMEI010000106.1:0-3117 GCA_964389605.1 uncultured Candidatus Saccharibacteria bacterium
GTTGTGTAAGCTATATGAGCTTTCTGTTTCTGGGAGATTTTGGGTGGGTTTTATATTATCATCCAGATTTTTGCATTTTTAATACTCATAATTATGCTTTAGCACTTAAGAAAGAGTGAACAATCTGCCTCTTCCTAAAAACTAAAAAGCTGGTAGAAATTGATGTAAAGATTTTATTCAAAGATTTTTTACAAGCATGTTGACTTAAGAACAAAAAAAGGCAATAATTGTTAGATAGCAGAATATTTTAAAATACAGCAAATGAAAGAAATTGGAGACTTAATAGAAAAAGCAAATAAGATTTTGATTTTGGCATACAGACCAGATGGCGATGCACTTGGTGCAAGTGTTGCAATGCTTAAAGCCATATCTCAGATCGGGAAGCAGGTAAGTGCAGTTGTATATGGGGATGTCCCTAAAAATTATAAATTCCTTGATGGGCAAAATTTAATTAAAAATACTTTATCTTCTGACTTTGTTATAAATATTGATATTTCTAAAGCATCTATAGACAGAATAAGAACGCACCCGGATCTTGAAAATAAAGTACTCAAAATCTTCTTAACGCCAAAAGCTGGAACAAAACTAGACCAAAGCATGATACTTGGTTTTGGAAATTCGGCAACTGATGCAGATTTAATTTTTGTGCTTGATACACCAGAGCCACAAATGATAAAAGCCAAAGATATAGATTTTGAAAAAGTGGTAAATATTGACCATCACCCATCAAATAAAAAATTTGGGAAAGTTAACATTATTGATGTAAGGGCTACATCTACATGTGAAATCCTTTATGACCTTTTAAATGAGCTGCAGATCAATATAGACTCAGAAATTGCAACTGCCCTGCTTACTGGTATTTTTGATGACACAAGAACATTCCAGAACGCAAATACTACACCCAGAGGTATGCAGATAGCATCAGAGTTGATGGCACTAGGTGCAGATAGAAAGCAGATAATCAGCAATGTATATAAAAACAAACCCTTTAACCTGTTAAAGTTCTGGGGTAGAATTCTAAAAAATATAAAAACAGACGAGCAGACTAGGACACTCTGGTCTTTTGCTTCTTTTGAAGACTTTCAGGAGTTTGGGCTTGACTCTACTGAGCATATTATTGATGAACTTATAACTGGAGTAGAAGATTATGAGAACTACTTTGTATTATCCGAAAAACAAAAAGGGTTTATTACAGGAAGTCTTAGGACTGCAAAACTCAACGCTGATAAAATATGTGCACAGCTTGGGGGCGGAGGACACACCAACAGTGCCGGTTTTAAGGTGCACGGAAAAACACTGAAAGATGTTGGGCAAATGATGCTTCTAGCCATTAAAAACGCAAACTCTCTGGGCACCATAAAACAGCAAAGAGAAAATAAATCTCAAGAGAGACAGGGAGGTGCAGAAAACATGGAGTCAGAAACAAGTAAGGTAACACCCGCCAGTCAATCTGGCGAGTCCAGACAAGGGATAGAAGAAGTAAAACAGAAAACTGCAAAAACACCACCACCTGCTCCGCCACCACCACAAAATCAGACTTTGCCAACGCCTAAAAAAGATAGGCAGGAAGAGCAACGGTCAGGCAGTACAGCAAATTCACCCCAGAAAACTTCAGATGACCCGTTTGCAGATATAGATAAAATACAAACAATAGATCATGATGATCAGGAAGAAAAGTCTGTAAAAACCCCTTCAGTATCACCTGTATTACAAAAAGCAGAAATGCCACCAAGGGTGTCCGAACAAGAGCTTCAGGATACAAAGCAAAAGAATATTGTAGCAGATGAGTCTCGGCAGGCTCAAAAAAGTATTGATGAGCTGGATGATATTTTACAAGGAATAAGCAACCCGGAAGATTTATCAGAAGTAGAGACTGCACCGCCGTCTGCTCAGAAAGCAACAACTCCTCCTGTACCAGAAACAAAAGAGGGGCCTACATCAGTAAAGACAGCTGACAAGACAGACTCTTCCCTGGATAGTATAGACCTTGACGACATTTTTAATGAACCAGACCAGAGCCAGAATCTACCGCCCACAACTGCTCCAGTAGGCACAAATCCTCCATCAGCACAAAAACAGGCAGGCAGTGCAACCCCACCTCAGCAGGAAGAGGATAAAAAAGAAAAATCGGGAAAAGGACAGCAGGAAAACCAGAAGGCGGGCGGAGAGGTGAGCTCTGCGGAGCCAGAAGACCCATTTGCAGATATAGACGACCTGCTTAAAGGATTATGATTCTAAATAATATCTACAATACTTATTCAGTGGACATATATTGCAATCACGATTTCTGGCAGTGCAAATATCTCTGCCAAACTTGATTATTTTCTGGTGAAGCACACCCCTGCACTCTTCTGGAAATATCTCCATAAGTCTAGGCTCTATTTTTAGGGCATTTTTTTGATTAAAATCATGCAATCCCAACCTGCCAGTAACTCTACCAACATGTGTATCAACCGGAAAACCTTGAGACAAAGAATAAAAACCCCATAAAAAAACATTTGCACTTTTCCTGCCTATACCTGGAATCTTGACCAGCTCATCTATCTCTTGAGGTACCTTACCGCTGGTATTTTCAAGCAAGTACTTTGTTATATTCTTGATATTCCTTGCTTTTGCCTTGTAAAACCCGGGGCTTTTAATTAACTCTTCTAAATCTTCTGTTTTTATCCGATCAAATTCTTCCAGTGTCTTTAATGTGCTAAAAAGTCTAGGAGTAATCTTGTTTACCTGCCTGTCTGTACTTTGTGCCGATAAAATAATACAGAATAAAAATTCATAATCCTTTGTCCATCCAGTTAAAAAATCTTCAGCAATCGTAGGATATTGCAGAAAATAATCAGTTATAAATTCCAGCTTCTGTTTAAAATGAATACCTGTCAACTAAACCACTTTTACCATAAAAACAATCTTTACCTACTGCAAGATTATTTCTAATTATTATCTTTTTAGATATTTAAAGGTTTCTACTTTTAGAGGGCGGGAGAACCCCGCCCCTACAATTATATAATAGTAGCGAAGCTAGTTCCCCTTCTCAATTATATGGTGACTATAGAAGCGAAGCTAATTCCCCTCTAAAGCAGCTTTGGGCGTGGTTTACCCGCCCCAATAAGGTGCGAG
>CAYMEI010000107.1:0-3069 GCA_964389605.1 uncultured Candidatus Saccharibacteria bacterium
GTGAAGATGGGTCTTTGAAGAATTTAAGAGTAAAGTGGTCTGGAGTCTTATAATTTATGATATGAATTGATATAAGTAAATTGACATGATTTGGATAGATTTCCAGAGATAAATATCTAAATATCCTTGAAAAATCCTGCATAACATTAAGATTGATTTGTCTTTGAAAGGAAATCTCTTTTTAGCCTCAACACCAATAGGTAATTTGCAGGACCTGACAAAAAGGATAAAAGATATTTTTTTATCAGGCATAGATATATACTGCGAGAACCCGTTAAGAACTTTAAAATTAACCAATTATATTGGCTCCAGCAATAAAGTGTTTAAGTACATCGATAATCCAGAGACTAAAAGTGAAATCATAGACAAGTTGTGTAACGGACAAGACATAGTATATACCTCTGGAGCAGGAATGCCTGTCTTGTCTGACCCCGGTGGCGAATTAGTCTCAGAATGCTTGGATAAACAGATCAATGTAGTACCAGTATGTGGTGCCACAAGCCTAGTCTTTTTATCAGTATGTGGATTAAGCGTAAGTAGTTTTGCTTTTCTAGGCTTTTTAAGAAAGGGGAAGTTTTTTGATCTTGGTATATTTGATTTTGTAAATACAATCATATTTTTTGAAAATCCCAGAAGGATAAAGAAAACCCTGAATAAAATGTACAAAGTCACCGAAGAGACAGGTGAAACCAATTGCATGGAAGTCAGCATAGGAATTGAACTCACAAAAAAATTTGAATCTATTGTTAAGTTTAGTCTTGCAGACATGGAAGCGCAGAATCTGCAATTCAGGGGGGAGCTGATTGTAGGAATAAGCAGGAAGAAATAAAGTCCTTAAGTACTTCAATTTTATATCTTACCATGTACTAATGTTATAGAAATGAATAAAAAAAGACTTTCTTTGTCTACAATTATTTTTGTTGCTTTTCTGGCAGTTGCTCTAGGTCTGCTTGGAATACAGATATTTAGTTCTGATGAAAATATTTTTAGTGACGGTCCACAGTATGACACCACAGAAATAGAAATTATCTATGCCCCAGAATCAGAAAGCTACCTGAAGTCAACAATAGATAACTTTAATGAAGAATTTAAAAATGGCGTGAATCCTATAACGGGCGAAGAAGTTCCAGAAGGTGAGAAAATCATTCAGGTTAAAGGCATAAGCGGATCTTCTGGTGCTGTCAGAACTCAGATTGTAAGTGCAGTAAGTGGAACCAGAACTGACCGTGTGGAAAAACCAGCAATCTTTGCTCCATCAGTTGGACACTGGCTCAGACTGGTAAATTATGAAACCGGGAAAGAAGTGTTTAAACTGGATGAGGCAAAAGCAACTGCTAACGCTCCAGTTGTAATAGCAATCTGGGAAAGCAGGCTTGACTGGATAAAACAAAAGTACCCCGGACAGGAAATTGGATGGGAAGAACTGTTATCTGTATTTAACAGTCCAAATGGCTGGTTTGATTTTTCTCCCGATGCTACCCGCAAAAGAGTTTACTATGGACACACGGACCCAAATATAAGTTCAACTGCTCTTTCAACGCTCCTGTCAACTTACTATGCCAACTCAGCATATGAGGGGGGCACCCCAGATATTGAACAGTTAATTTTAGCTGATGTAGAAAATGAAACAGTTAAGCAGGGAGTTAGAAATATTCAAAACTTAATAAAGCACTACTCCAGCAGAACAACTGAATTTAAAGAATACATAGCGCAAGGTCCAGATTATCTGGATTTTGTAGCCCTAGAAGAAAATGATTTAATTTATATTAATCAGGGAAAGACACAGTTTAATCCACCAGAAAAATTAGTTGCGCTTTACCCTAAAGAAGGGACTTTTGTTCATGAACACCCTTTTGGTCTGGTCAACCCGGAAGCTGTAAACTGGATCACAGAAGAACAGCATGAAGCAGCAAAAGTGTTTACTGAATATGTATTGTCAGAAAAAGTACAGAAAAAAATTATGGAGAATGGTTTCAGACCTGCCAATCCAGCCGTAGAACTCGCCTATCCCATAACAGAAGAGTTGGGAGTGGATCCTGAAGAACCTAGGTATCTTTTAAACACTCCATCAGCGCAGGTTATTTCTACTGTTCAGAATGACTGGAATTTTGTAAAAAAGAGGAGCGAGGTTTTTATGCTCATAGACACATCTGGTTCAATGGATGGGTCACCTCTACAAAATGCTAAAGATGCTATGGAAATTTTTGCAAAAGGTCTTCCTGCCGAAAACTCTGTAGGGCTGATTTCTTTTGACAGCGAAATAAAAACAATAACTCCCATGAAAACACTGGAGTCGGGTAGTTCTAATATAATTGCAGGAGTAAATGAGCTAAGGGCAAGTGGATCAACTAGGCTTTATGATGGACTACTAAAAGCTATGGAGGAACTGGAAGCTCAGTCTGACCCCAGCCAAAGCATAATCAGAGCTGTAGTTCTGTTAAGTGATGGGCAGGACACTGGAAGTGAAAACACCTTAGCGGATGTAGTTAAAAAACTGGAAGAATCTAAGGTATCAGATAACCCGATTCTTGTAATACCCATTGCCTACGGTCAAGGTGCGGACTTACAGTCTTTAAATGCAATAGCAAGAGCATCAAGTACTAGAGTACAGTTTGGGAACACAGGAGATATAGAAAAATTACTGGAAGTTATCAGAAGTTATTTTTAATAATCTAATTAATATACAGGGATTGAAAATACCCATACAAATTGAGTGGTATTACTTCACTTATTGAGCACCCCAGCGTGCTATAAAGATATGCAGGCAAAGAATACCAACCACCCCGAAAGTAAGAGCTCGTGTAAAAAAACCGCAACAATGTTAAAGCCAGGACTCTGGACTAGTTTAGCAACATCAATACTCATCTACTAAACATAGATGATAAAATAAATAAATTCTGCATGATCTTATGGACAACCAAGCAGTTTTTCTTTCTCTCAATTCCCCCTTGCCCACATCTTTAAAAACCTTAATCAGTCTTATTCGGGCGGGAGAACCCCATCCATACAATATAAGAATAGACCTCCCACACTAAACACCACTTAACTCCGAGTTATATATTCCAGCTA
>CAYMEI010000108.1:0-2984 GCA_964389605.1 uncultured Candidatus Saccharibacteria bacterium
CTGAGTATTTTCGGGTGTATGTTCCCCTGATTTAAAATTTCGTCCCTTTGAGAATAGACTATCATTCTCTGGCTGTTCACAATATCATCATACTTGATTAAATTGTTACGGATATCAAAATTTCTACCTTCTACCAGCATCTGTGCTTTTCTGATAGAGCTAGAAATAACCTTACTTTCTATTGGCTCTGGATTGTCTTCGTCTGTAGAGATTTTGTTACCCAGGTTTTTGAGAAGTTTTATTCTGCCTTCTCCAAAAATCCTGATCAGATCATCATCCAGACTCAAAAAGAAACAGCTCTCTCCTTTGTCCCCCTGTCTTCCAGATCTACCCCTCAACTGGTCGTCAATCCTTCTGGCTTCGTGTCTTTCTGTCCCCAGTACAAAAAGCCCCCCGGCCTCCAGTACTTTTTCTCTTTCAGCCTTACATTCTTTTTCTACCTCCCTGAGTTTTATTCTGTAGGTTTCTATCTTTTCCTTTAGTTCTTCTGGTGGGTCTTCCAGCTCCTGAACCGACGGAAGTACATCCAGCCGAGAAAAGCTCCTTGAAATTTCTTCCGGATTTCCCCCAAGTAAAATATCCGTACCTCTTCCTGCCATGTTTGTAGCAATAGTTATTGCACCCATTTTTCCTGCCTGAGCTATAATCTCTGATTCTCGCTTATCCTGCTTGGCATTTAAAGTAACATGGGGTATTCCTGCTTTGTTCAGCCTGTCGGACAATTCTTCACTTTTTGCCACCGACACAGTACCTATTAAAACAGGCTGTTTGTTCTCGTACCTTCTTTTTACTTCATTAACAATTGCCTTAAGTTTTTTATCATAGCTGGTAAATACCTTATCTTCCCTGTCTATTCTTTGGATAGGTTTATTGGTAGGAATTGGGATTGAGTCCAGCTTGTACACTTTAAAAAACTCCTCACCCGAAGTAAGAGCAGTACCTGTCATACCAGAAAGCTTGCTGTAAATTTTAAAGAAATTCTGATAACTTATAGTGGCTGCAGTCTTGCTTTCCTGTTTTATTTCTACCCCCTCCTTTGCCTCTATTGCTTGGTGTATGCCTTCAGAAAATCTTCTTCCTTCCTGTATTCTTCCGGTAAATTCATCTACAATCAATACATCTCCATCCCTTATTACATAATCTTTATCCCTGTTAAAAATAATTTCGGCTTTTAGAGCATTTTCCAGATAATAAATTAAGTTTGGATCAGAATATATGTTAGTAAGACCCAGTTCCTGCTCTGTAAAGTCCAGCCCCTCATCAGTTAAAAAAACTTTCTTATCTTTTTCATCGTGAAAATAATGATCGGCTTTTAATTTTCTGACCACCTTGGCAAATCTTTTGTATTCATCTACTGGTTGCTCAAAAGGAGAAGATATAATCAGTGGTGTTCTTGCTTCATCAATAAGAACTGAGTCAACCTCGTCTACAATTGCAAAATTAAGACCTCTTTGCACTTTGCTTTCCAGATTGGTTGCTAGGTTGTCTTTTAGATAATCAAACCCAAACTCTGAATTTGTACCATATGTAATATCACACTCATACTGTTTTCTTCTTTCCTGGGGGTTTTGTTTTTCTTTAAGAATCCCCACTGTAAAACCAAGATAGTTATACACCTTGGACATCTGCTGACCTTGGTAGTTAGCCAAAAACGAATTAACCGTTACCAGATGTCCTCCTTTTCCTGTTAAAGTATTTAAAACCAGCGGAAGGGTTGCCATAACAGTCTTACCTTCTCCTGTCTTTGCCTCTGCAATTTTTCCCTCATGTAAAACTATTCCGGCCTTTAGCTGTACATCAAAAAGAGTAAAACCAAGAGTCTGCTTAACTGCATATTTTACCAGTGCAAAAGTTTCTACCATTAAAGAATCCAGAGTTGCACCACCGGTAGCTTTTTTCTTTAGTTCATTAATTTTTTTCTGAGCCTGATCCTGAGTTAAATCCTGTTCCACAAATTCATCAAACAACTTGTTAATCTGTACAACTTGAGGATCATACCTTTTTATATATTTATAAGGATCAGACTTAAAAATTTTAGATAAAAACTTAAACATTCATACAAAGACTAAAATATATTGTAAAATTTTTAATGAAATATCCAGTCAATCTTTTAGTACAATCAAGAGCTTCAGCAATCGTAACTGTTTGTGCGGGCTGACTATGGCTCATCAGGCACGATGGACTCTTACTTTCTACCAATAACCTTCTAATTTTTTCATGGAATGTTCATAGACACACACGCCCACTTAAATCACCTGCATATTAAAAAGTTGGATATTGAAACAGAACTTATAAATTGCGTGCAAAATCAGATAGATATTATAATTCAGTCAATTGACAAATTTGAGGATGTCTATGAGAACCTTAACATAATTGAGCTGTACTCAGAAAAGCAATTCAACCATCCCGGTAAAGAAGTGTGTAACTTTCCAAAAATCTACTCACTGGCAGGGGTACATCCGCAACAAGTACTGAATGCTCCTGATGATTTTTTACAACAGATTACAGGTCTGGCAAAAAAATATGCAGGAGAAAAAATTGTTGGCATTGGAGAATGTGGAATAGACTTACACACAGAAGAATACAGAGCCTCAAAAGGCAGGCAGGTGCAGATTTTTAACATGATGTGCAGTTTATCACTAGAATTTAACCTGCCTATCTCAATACACAGCTGGGATGCATTTGATGAAACAATGGAAGTACTTTTAAGGTACCCGGGCATAAGAGGTGTTTTTCATTGTTTTAGCTACGGAACGGAAGAAGCCGCATTTATTGCAAAATCACTGCCTGATTTTTACATATCAGCACCCGGCTTTATAACTTACCCCAAAAACGAACTCACCCGAAAATCCTTTGGATTATTTGATGTGGATAAAATTGTAGCAGAAACTGATGCTCCATTTTTACCCCCACAGAAATACAGAGGAAAAGGATGTAGCCCGTGGATGGTCCGGGAGGTCTATCAGGTACTGTCAGAAATTAAA
>CAYMEI010000109.1:0-2915 GCA_964389605.1 uncultured Candidatus Saccharibacteria bacterium
GATCATGACAGGGGGAGCATGTGATTTGGAGCTGAGTAATGTCTGGTGGAGGAAAGCTTAATATATATTTTAGAAACTTACAATTAAAGAATGTTCATAAACAGATATAGAGTTTTAGTTTGCCTGTGTGAAATAGAAATGATAATATCTTATCATTATAGAGAGACAAACGCATTGATGATATATCACTAAAATCAATACGAGGTAACTAAAAAACAGAGCATACCAGCTCAGTTTATTGTATACTGTAATATAAAATAAAAAAGGTGTCTAGCATACCATAGAAGTAAGCCTACCCGTTAATCCCTAAAAGCAAGTCTATTCTATTAGTATCAAAGCCAACAACCACCTGTCCATTTATCCACACTTGCGGAACGCCCATTTGACCAGATTTTGAAACCATTTTCATGGCCCAGTCTCTATCCTCTGATACATTAATTTCATCAAAGTCTATCTTTTTTTGCCTCAGGTATTCTTTGGCCATTGTACAGTATGGGCATGTGGGTGTGGAAAATACTTTCACTCCTTCATTTTCTTTTTCTATCTTCCCCGAAGAAGTATCCTGAATAACCTGCCTGTAAAGCTCTTCTGATCCAATACCAACCTGCTTGTAAACATCTTTTCCGTTTTTAAAAAATATAACAGTGGGTATACCTCTTATGCCATATTTTTCTGCTATATCTCTGGCGTTGTCAATGTTTATTTTTGCAAACTTAACCCCACTGTCCTGATTGTTGCTATCCAGTTTTTCAAGTAGTGGGGCCAGCTGCCTGCATGGTCCACACCAGTCCGCATAAAAATCTACCACTGAAACTCCCTGAAATTCCAGGATTTCTTTTTGAAAATTTGAGCTGTCTAATATTATCATTTTTTATTTATTAAATAAATTTACCATCCGGGATAAGTTTTTGATTAATGCTTCCTTATCTTTGGATTTTTTTAAATCTTTATTTTCTATGCTTTCACAAAGATGACACTGCACAATACTTGCCTGTGCGGATTTCAAAAGCCCTGCAATAGCTCTGTTTTGCTGTAAAATACTTAAGCAGTCCGCCTCATTCTCAATCATATCAATAATGTTCTTAATATGACTCCTAGCTTTTTTCAGGCTAAGTGTTGCCTTTTCTTTTTCTGCTTTCTTCACAGGATCTACTAAATATTATTAATTTATCATATCTGACTACCTATACCTATGGTACAGGTCAGTTTAACATTAAAACAAAAACAATAAAAAACAACCAATCCCTATACCTAAAACAAAAATCTTTTAAGTTATATCTGAAATGTCAAATTTAGTGCCAATGGTTCTGGAAAGAACCTTCCAAGGAGAAAGATCTTACGACTTATTTAGTAGACTGTTAAAAGACAGGATCGTTTTTTTACATGATCAGATAAATGACCAGATCGCATCTTTGTTTATTGGGCAATTGCTTTACCTAGAGGCTGAGGACCCCGGTGCAGATATTTATATATATATTAATTCACCCGGTGGTTCTGTATCTTCTGCTCTTGCAATGTATGACACAATGCAGTACATAAAACCTAGCATAGTAACCATTGGAATGGGAATTGCCGCAAGCGCAGGTAGCCTGATTCTCCAATCCGGTGCTCCTAGTAAAAGATATGCTCTGCCTAATACCTCTATTATGATTCATTCGGTACAGATAGGGGGTCTTGGTGGTTCCGCTCAGGATATAGAAACATATGCCGATCATATAAAAGAAACCAACAAAAGATTAACGGATTTGTATGTTAAACACTCTGGAAACAAAAAACGAGACTATGATTTTTACAAGAAAAATATGCTCACAGATAACTATCTGACTGCCGAGCAGGCAAAAGATGAATATGGTCTGGTAGATCAGATAATTGAAAAAAACGAACTTCCGGGTAGCTCAAATAACAAATGAGAATTACAAGAAAGTTTTTTGTACGAGTTTTAATATCTATTCCCTTGTTACTTTTAGGGTTTAACGCAGCTAAGGCTGTTATGAACTTTAATTACTGGAGGACCAGAGATTACGAATGGTATCTTGAAGAGGGGATAAGATTAAAAACTGAGGGTAAATTTACAGAAGGATACTCCAACCTCAAAAAGGCAGCGGAGCTGAATCCGGAGGGTTTTCGGGTAAATTTTGAAATTGGCGAGCTCCTGTTTTTTAGAAATGTGCTTTTCGGGGAAGACTCTGCTGAAGTATATCTGGATAGATCACTGGAGCTGTCCAGTGGTGAATTTCAAAACTCATTGCTACAGGATAAGAATATTTCATATGTAACTCAAATTGATTTGGCAGAAAACAGTCTGGAAGAAGCTCTGGCAGTTATTGACCAGTACGATGATACAGAAAATCAGAGGAGCAGTATTTTTTTTGAAGCAAAAGGCAGGGTTTTTTTACAACAGGCGGATCCTTCAGCCAATAGAGCCGGCACTTTTGACCCTGCAGCCATAGCTTATGAAATGGCATCAGAAAAGGCTGAAGACCAGACAGAGCAGAACCGTCTGAGCTTAATGGTAGCATATACAAATATGCCTAATAATCTGGCTGCAAGCCAGAACATAGTAGAAGACTTAACTGAGGAGCTGTCTGATGACCAGACTAATTCTATCTTTTTGGATGCAGTAGCCCTTAGAAATATAATAACCGACAACGCTCTTGCAGGAACAGGGGGAAGCAGTTTTGATGATCAGCTAAAAATCAGGATACTAAAAAACACTCAGTACGGATCTTTTTTTATAGACAGAGGTCATCCTTCTATTGCACTACATTTTTTAAATAGATCAGATTCAGAAATATCCCAAGTGGGGGACAATTTTCCTGTTTTTGTCAAGGGGGCAAGTGCTCAAAGTCTGGCTCTCAAAGGAATGGCCCAGTTGCAACTAGAACAGTATACTCAGGCAGAAACCAGCTTTAGGG
>CAYMEI010000110.1:0-2797 GCA_964389605.1 uncultured Candidatus Saccharibacteria bacterium
GTCAGGGCTTTGGTGGCAAGGGACTACCCCGTCAGGCTCCGCCTGCCACCCCTTCGAGGAAGGGGAATTAAGGGCGCCTCCTTTATCTATGTCAGTAATTGAAGGAGAATCTAGGGCAGTCTCTCGATCTGTACCACCGACAGAAGGGGAATTTAATACTCTATTGTCTGTGTTTTCTGATACCAAAGATGACCCTTTAATCTCTAAAATCTGTTCAACCAGGCTTTCTATTTTCTGTGCAATTTGTTGTTTTTCGGGGGTGTTGAGGGTGGGGATGGGGATCTGAATAAAATCCCTAACATAGAACCTTTGACCTAAACCAATCTCTGTTGAAAGTGTGTTATAGTACCAATTCACAATTTTTGAGTTAAAAATACCAATAAAAAATAAATTATTTTCTGAGGTCATCAAATTTGCTGGTTCTCGAACAAACATTTTGGCTGGAGCAATAGTCATTTCAAAAGTTGAACCTCCCACACCCGCCCAAACAATCTTCTCCTTCTCAAATTCTTGCAGGTAAGCACAGTTTCTTAGGTTGTATGGTGTAACTCCTTTGTCCTGTCTTTTAGATAAAGTAGGTTCAAACTTATCAAGATGTGCTTTTACTGCAGGGTAATCATTGATATCTACAGCAGAAACTGCCAAACTCTCATTAACTTCAGTAGTTTCATCCAAATTCTTCACATTTACAGTAGCTTGAGCTAAATTCCCCTTCTCTGAAGGGGTGCCTAGCTTGCCAGGCGGGGTAGTCCCTAAATCGCCAACAGTAGCCTCTATCTCTTGTAATACATTCAGCATATCCTGTTTTACCCGCCTGTCATCAATATGCAGAACTACCAGTCCTAAATCTCTTAAAAATCTATCTCTTTGCTCATCATATTCTCCCTTTATATTATGACTCTCGCCGTCAATCTCAATAACCATCCCTACGCTTGGGCTATAAAAATCTACAATATAGTTGCCAATTACTTTTTGTCTGTCAAAATCAAGTCCAAGCAATTGACCATTTTTTAATTTATTCCACAAAAGTGCCTCAGATAAATTTCCTGCCTTTCTGAGCTCTCTACTGATTCTGACTTTTTTATAAGCTTTCTGAGCTTTTTTTGATCAATTGGATATACTGTGGTTAAAGAGAGTGTGCCATCAAGTAAAGGAGAGAAAACTGCAAGGTAAGCTTTGCCAGAAAACTCAAAAGAAAGGCAGAGTGTAAACCATTTGAACGGTTTTTTAATTTTAAGCTCTTTTATGTTGCCGTAAAATACCTGCGGGTTGTTAATGTTAGAGGTGATTAATCCGTTTAGTACATCGGGGCTTACCTGAGGGTGACCCTGGGTTTTAATCCAGTTGCCTGCACTGTTTTTTAACCAGCCACGCAGTTTTAGTACTACCCGTGGGTTTATGTTTACTTTGGTAAACGGATCAAGCTCTTTTAAGGGAGTTTCCAGCGTAAGAGTTTTGCTCGGGTTTCTGGTATAAAATGCTTTAAGTTCATGATCATCCAGCTGTAACAGGCTGGCTAAAGCACAGCCTGTGTTGACCTTAAACTGCTACAGAGCGGGGTATTTCTGTTGCTGACTTGAAAGACTACCTTGTCAGGCTCAGAGTGCTTTATGCTTGATTACATATTAAATCAGCCCGTGTGGTTTCTCGCGGTGGGTTGCGCCCTCAATTTGGAGTACTGTATAGGTTCCCATTCTATCGCTAATTCTCTGCGAGTCTTCTCTCCTGGTTGCTAAAATTTGACCCATTACCGTATCAAGTGGAACATTACTCGTCATGACCACTATACCCCCTTGGTCGTGCATATGGGTTATTATATCCACAAATGCTTGACCTGGAAGCCCCCATCCATTGTTGAAGTCATCAACCACTATTATATCGTATTTATGTAGCTCAGACCCCCATCGCATATTCTCCTTCAACCCATTGTGTGTAATAAACAGAACCCTTTGCCCTTGTGCAAAAAGTTCCTTTGCTATCGCAACACTTAGATGAGATTTACCAATACCGGGAGTACCCCAGAAATACGCACCAATAGCCTCCTCAATATTCTCGGATGCTTCGAGTATCCTCCTGGCAAGAAGTAGAGCTTCTTCCTGTGATTCATTCTTCGGATCATAATTCCGAAGTGATGCGAATACATTCTCTGTTGGTAGCCAAGGATGCAGACTATAGAATCTCAGATCTAGTTCTAACTGTCGTCTATCTGCTTCTGAAAGCTGACCGCAGAGGTACCGCTCATCCTCGCCTTCTTCTTCTAAAGATAAACCGTATAGCCTTTGTGCTCTATTTAACACTGATCGCTGAAGCTGCGATACATTTACCCTAAACATCAAAGGTTCATTTGGTTGCTGAGCTGCTTGATATCCTACTGTTTCTTCAGTATGATTATCCCCCTTTGCCGGTGACTCCTTATTGGTTGTTACATCCCTAGTCTGTCGACCAGTAAATAATCTAAAAAATTTTTCTATCACTCATTATTCTAAAGAATTTTGCATAAACTGCAAGTTCGACCAATATTTCTTCAAGCCAAGTCCCTGCATAGATTCAGTGATGATTCGTTACTGAGCAGTATTACACAGTAAATCAAAAATACTGCAGGATTATTAATATTTAAAAACTTGACGGACTTTTTGATTGTAAAAAATCTGGGTGTGGTAGAAAGTATTTGAATAGAATATAGACTCAATAAACAGTAATAATATGCAAGATTCAAGCTCAGGAAATAACTCTAGTAAAAAACCAGATGCTGAACTTAAAAGAGGCTCAATTTGGAGAAAGTGGGATTTACATGTAC
>CAYMEI010000111.1:0-2762 GCA_964389605.1 uncultured Candidatus Saccharibacteria bacterium
AGTTTAGATTTATAATGGCTGATAAAAATAATCAGGAGATGGATGTAATCTACTATGGACCTAAACCAAATGGTTTTGACCATGTTCAGGAAGTGGTAATCACAGGAAAAGTTGAGGATGAAGTCTTTATAGCGGAACACATCTTAACCAAATGCCCATCTAAATATGAAGAACAGCTTGAGGAGGGAATATCTGTTCCTGAAAATAGATAGGAATGAAGATAATTTCTTTTGAAAATATAAGGCTTTTTAATTAATACAACTGGAATTTTAGATAAAGTTTAAACTCCAATAATAATTTGAGAGACGCCGTCCCTCAATCTCCCTGCCAGGGGAATGCCACAGGCACATTCAAAAACAACAGTGCTGCCCGGCTGGACACCTAAAAAATATAGAACTTCTGTATTTAGTTATTTTTAAAGATAATAAAGAAAAATTAATCAAAAGGGCTTCCTGAGTTTGAAACTTAAAAAAGTTAATTTGTTTTATACTAATAAATTAGGTCAAAGTTCACCTGTTTATGTAACTACATTTTTCTTTCCTCCATAATTACAGATGGTATTTTGCAGCCCAGAGCTCGCAATACTATGTTTGCATTTCCTTTTATCTCTGTTCTAGCAATATATTCCTTATTTTTATCTTTGATTTTAATGGCTTTAACTTGATTCAAACATTCTATGATACTTTCGTTAGACATCTCCAATTCACTGTTTAAAACGAACTTTTCCATAATTCTTAATATATAAAAGCTTAAGTAACACATCATAATATGACCTCTGATGCGTTTGTCTGTCCAGTGATACACTGGTCGAACATCTAAAGTGGATTTAATGCAACGAAATGATTCTTCGATCTGCCATAAACTCCTGTAAGCGTCTAATATTTGGTTAGTTGTAAGATCTTTGTTATTGGTGATAAAACCAAAAAAACCATCCCATTTAGCAGCATCATCAATCTTTTGCTTATCAAGAGAAACATCCACTGTGGAAAAGGATAAATATTTCTTGTAAGAAGGTTTCGCTATTGTAGCTTTTGGGTCTTTAGCCAACTTTTTAGATATTCGCTCTAACAAAGTATTTCGCATTGTCTGATCTCTTTTGCTCCGTTTCTTGCTAAATCCAAGTACAAGACGACTATTCTCAAGATTTATTTCTTTTAAGCTGAGGTCATCGCTGATTGGAATATAGCTTTTTTTATCCAATATGGAATCGTGATACTTCTTTGGTAAACTACCAAGCTTTGATGCAATGATATATTCATAGCCATTTTCATCAAGCTCTGCAATCACACTTTTACTCAATATGCCTTTATCACCAACTAAAACTATTTTCTCAATATTAAACCTGAACCTCAAGTCCTCTATTGTCTTTGAAACTGTATGACCTTCATAAGTATTTCCTGGATAGATATCAAAATATAGAGGAATGTTATCTTCACTGATGGCAAGACTTAAAATTACCTGAACACAATCTGTTTTATTATCTTTACTGTAGCCAAAGGTTTTAAGCTCATCTGATGTCTGGCTTTCAAAGTAGATCGTTGTTAAATCATAGAAAACTATTTTTACATTAGGTTTAAAAAGGGATTGCGAAGTTTGATAAAGGTCTGTTAAAAGGTCTTCTGTATGCTCCTGCAGTAAATCCAAACCTTTATACAGATGATGTAAATCAATATCTTGTACTTCCTTGCAATAAATTTGATTTTTCCATTTCATTGTACTCAATTTGCTTTTAGGTTCAAATATTCTGTTTAATACCATCAGCTTTACTGCATTTTCAAAATCCCACCCCAGATTGCGCTCTTGCTTAATTTTCTCTAACTTTTTATCCAGCTTAAGTTTTTTCCACATAGTCTGTAAAGCCAATACTCCACCGAGCATATAATTTTGGGCAAAACTTTCTTTGCCTTTGTCAATAAGAATGAGCTCATTGGATAAACTTGCAAATTTCTCTGCTAGTACTTTGACCATCTCAGTATTAATCAATTCCTCTTCTCTACCAAGATTCATAATAACCTTATGTCTTGGCTTACCTTTGTTATCCCTGTAGGATTTAGCTAGCTGCAGATACGTAATTGGTTTATCCTTTGATCCAGCCTTTGTTCTTTTTAAAAACATATAAAACTTCCTTTTTATTTTACTACTTTAAATATACTAATATTTACTTAAAAAGTAAAGAATAAAAAGTGAAAATTTATTACATATTTTGCCACTACAAAATCAAAAAAATATATCTTTCGAAATCTTAACTCCTTATATAACAATAGATTAGCTTTTGATTCCTTTTTATGCAAAATTGATATCTTATTACAAGGCAATTAATTATAGGAAATAAGATGAAAATTGGTTTTCAAACTCAGGAAAAAGAGTTAATCAGCTATCATAAAAGTTTGAAAAATAAACAACTTGCTGATAGAATAAAGAGCATTTTGTTGCTCAACAACGGAATGACACCAGAAGAAATATCAAAGATACTTCTGATAAGTATCAAAAGTATTAACAGATATAAAGAGAAGTACCAGGAAAATGGCATTGATGCTTTGATGAATTTGAACTATCAGGCATATACTGGCAAACTCACAGTAGAACAAGAGAAAGAAATTAAAAATGATATTCGTAATAACCTTTTCACTACATCAAAGGAGATAAGAAAACATATTGAAGACAACTATGGAATTAAATACACCGAAGGTGGATTAGTGATAACTCTTCACAGATTAGGATTTGTTTACAAGAAACTAAAACAGGTTCCGGCGAAAGCAGAT
>CAYMEI010000112.1:0-2760 GCA_964389605.1 uncultured Candidatus Saccharibacteria bacterium
GAGGCTAATTTAAAAGTTTTTGAGGAATTTCTGGAAATACTCACTAGGGAAAACTATGATGGCAGTTTTATTTGTGGAGACATGTTTTTTGACAGAGGTCCAGAAAATGCCAAAGAAATATTTGATAAATTTTATACAGTCCCACCGTCTAAGAGTATATTAGTTACAACTGGCAAGAATGACTTCAACGAGACGGGAGATTTTTGGGAGAAAACACTGGAGAATTTAAATTTCAGTTTTTATAAAAGCATAATGTACTCTTCTATGAAAATACAACCTTCAGATGTTTATGTTGCAGGAAGTGCTTTTGACGGTTATTTTCCAGAAAGATCAATACTGAAAGAAGCACTGGATTATGCCAGAAATGATAAGCAGATTTTACCTAATATGAACAGTGTTTTTTGTGCATATGGCAGATTGGCTTCTAAGCATAAAAGTGATCCAAAAGGTCTGGTTCAGCCTTTTACTGAGCAGGAAGTTGAGCAGATGCCATTTGCGATTGTCCTGATGGGTGGATCAAAAAAGCAGGAGCAAATTGCCAATAAAGGCTACTATACCGGTAGCCCCATGGCAAGTAGCTTTGAGGATGATGACCTAGGGGAAAGAAACTTTTTTGAATTTGAAATGGACTTAGGTAGGTTTACTCCAAAGCTCGTAAAGAGCTCCAAGGCAATATTATTTAGTAAAAATGATATTGATTTAAATGAGGCAAGTATTGGCAATATATTAAACATCTTCAGCACTTCGGGGGATAGCATAGTCTTGAACAGTCTCTCAGGAGAAGTTGATTTTGAGAAGTTAGTAGAGGTGTTCAAGGTCAGAAAACAGCAGAAATTTAATCTTGATTTGACTGGTCTTAAATTTAGACCTGCAGAAAATACTGACAGTTCGAGAGATTTTTATAATCAATTGATTGATCAGATGGCCAAGGTAAAGATAAGACCCGATAAGAGTAAGTACATAGAGGCACTTTACGAGGGACTTTTAACATATAATATATTATGAGACATGAAAGTATCTAACTTTTTCAAATATATATTTTTATCTATAATTTTTACCGGGTGTTTTGGGGGTGGTGGAGGGTCAGATTATTCTATGGGTATTTATGAGAGTCAGCTTGAGGCAGAAGAGGTAGAAGACAGGAGATTCAGGGTAGTAACCAGAAAGGATGAAGATGAAGATGTCCTGGTGCTTCAGGAGGATGTTTTATCAGCAAATGTGTTTGGTGAGCAGGTTATTGTTGGTACAGACAATGGTCTCTTCAAGATTGGAAAAGGTGACGAGGTGAGTGTTGATAGTGTTGAATCCATTCTGAAAAAGGTGACCACTATATTTATTGATGGTAATAGATTGTATGCCGGAGGCTATGATTCTGCAGGAAGAGGTGTACTCTTGAGAGGTAATTCAGATTTGGAGTTTGAAACAATTTATACTCATACAGAGCCGAGTTCGGAAGTTACATCGGTATTATCTGACAATGAAGATATAGTGCTAGGCACCGGTTTTGGGGAATTTATTAAATCTGATGATGACGGGGATACTTGGAAACTGATATCAAAGACACCCGGGAAAAGTCGCCTGAGTATAGTTTCTTATAATGATCGCGAGATTAATATAGATGATATTGTTTTTTATTCTAATAAAGACAATAGTTTTTATAGATTTACAGATAATTTAAATAAATTACAGAAGATAGAGGTAGAAGATACGGGTGGTGGTCTGCTTGATTTTAATAAAGAGGAGAATAATACTGAACCTAGTGATATATATTTTATAACAAAGACACCCGGTGAGCGGTCTTTAACATTGGGTGCAGAAAATGGACTTTTTAAGACTTTTGATTTTGGGGCAACATTCACAGAAATAGAGACTACGGTTTCTGGAATAGATGAATCTGTAACTGCAGTATATTATCTGGATCAGGATATTATTTATCTGGGATTACAGGGGGGTATTCTTATCAGTAATAACGGTGGATATACATGGAGGCAGGAAGTGTTTCCTAGAAGTGCGGAAGGGTTTTTTACACGGTTTGTTAAATTTAATGATAATTTGTATGCGTTTTTATCAAGTAGTCTGAATGATTAGTGATTAATAAGCATCAAGATTTCTTGAGCAATATCCGCAAGAACAACACCCAAAGTTTTTAAAGTTATGTTCTGACTCAGCCTTTTGCACCATCTTTTCAAGGTCTTCATTCTGGTCAGTAGTCTGAATCTGCATGGTTAGAGTTTTTTCATTTTCTGGTATATCAGATGTTATAATAGAAGCATCAGGAGATTCTTCGGGTGTACTGGCGGTGCCTGCTGATGTTAAAAATGCCAGAAGTAGAAATGTAGTGATTATTTTTTTCATATCATTTTTAAATTAGAAGTTCTTGAATTTTTTTAAATTTTCCTGTTATATTTAGTTGGTTTGATTATTTTATTTTTTGGTTCGCAAGGGAGTGGAAAATCTACGCAAGGAGAAATTTTTTCTATGAAGCATAAAGAGTTTTCTACTATAAGTACTGGTCAATACTTTAGATCTGACAGATGCTTAAAGAAATTCCCTGAAGTTGCAGAATATATAAACAATGGAAACCTGGTACCAGATGATTTATGGTACAAGGTTGTTAAGGATATTACAGATGGATATGAAACTGAAAATTTTATATTTGATGGATTCCCCAGAACTGCAAAACAGGCAGAGATCATCACCAGTGAGTATGCCAATCACAAGTTTGTAGTTTTTTATTTTAAAATTTCTTATAGAACCGCC
>CAYMEI010000113.1:0-2682 GCA_964389605.1 uncultured Candidatus Saccharibacteria bacterium
AAGTAGAAAGAAGAAAACACACTGCAGACAAGAGAAAGAATTACAATAGAGTATATAATCAGAGCATTAAAAGTATTTAAGATGTTATACAAAAGAGGCATAGAAACAGAAGATAAAGATTTAAGTTTAAGACTGATCATGACAGGGGGAGCATGTGATTTGGAGCTGAGTGATGTCTGGTGAGACTTTTACTATCACTTCTCGTAATCCATAATAAAAACAATTGATTGTCTTCCCTGTATAGTACTATAAAATCATTGTGAATTGGAAAAGCAATTTTCTCATAAAAAGCTACTATTTGTAAGTTTCACAATTGGTTTTATTGCCCTTGCCCTAGAAATACTGGTCATGAGGTCACTGGAAACAATTTCTGGTGCAAGCTCTATATCCACCAGTAATGCAATTGCCGTAGTGCTAATTTCTTTAAGTCTTGGATATTTTTTGTCAGGAAGAGTGGAAAAGAACAAGCAAGAAAAGCTCTTTCTTGCACTCACATTCTCTGCCATACTAGTATTCTGTGCTCCTCTAGCGCTTTATGGGCTCAGGGTCTCTGCCATGGATATTGGTGATGATGCAGCTGGATTTATTACCCGCACTTTTATTTTATCTATTATTGGATCAATAATCGGTGCAGGAGTCCAGTCTATATTTCTGGGGTTTTCATCTCCTCTGGTGTTTTCTTTCTTAAATGATGTTGTCAAGAATCCACAGAAAACCGCTGCCCAGAATTTTATTTTTTCTGGAATAGGGAGTCTTTTTGGGAGTATATCCCCCAACCTGCTACTCATACCTTTAATGGGAATAAACATGAGTTTTGTACTTCTGGGGGTATTAGCAACTCTTTGTACTGCAGTACTCTTTTTTGATAAAAAAATAGTCCCGGTCAGCGCTGTCAAAGGAGTAGCACAAAAGGCTACGCAGGACATGACGCTGTTTTTTTTGAGCATAGCAGGTGGTCTCATCGGACTATCTTTGTATATAATGAAAAGTGACCTAGAATCGGTTAAAGTGTATGGCAATATAATTGAATTCCTGATAAAAAACCACTTCTGGAGTGGTGTGCTTTTTCTGGGTATTTTGCTATTTTCAGGTATTGTAGGTATTATAGTTGTACGCAGAAGAAAAAAAATATTCTTAATAATGCCCACTGCCTTTGTATGCATGGGAATTATCACACCACACATTGCAGCTAATGCAAATCAGCTGAATGAAGGTGTGATCTTAAAATCCGAGACTTCGTACCAGACGGTATTTGTAAAAGAAAGCTACTACAACGGAAGCCCTTTGAGGTACCTGAGTTATAACTTAAGCTTGGGTATACAGTCAGTCTACGATCCAGACAATAAATTCATTGATAAATTTTATTTTGATGAATTCATGATTTTTATGAATAAAAATCTAGACAACAACCTGATTTCAAAAAAAGAAAACTTTGATGTCTTAATTCTGGGTTCCGCCGGGGGGACCATCAGTACATATATAAATAGATTCTACAAAGATATATACAACCTGAAAATCACAAATGTAGATATAGATGGCAAGGTTCATGATATAGCAAAAAAATACTTTGATGCAGAAAATGAAAATACAGAGTTTGTAACCTCAGATGGCAGATTATTTGTTCAGACAACCGATAAAAAATACGATCTGGTAGTAGTAGATCTGTATTCAAATGAGTTGTTTATTCCCAGACATGTACTAACAAAAGAGTTCTTGGGTGAGATAGAAAACATCCTGAAACCAGATGGTATAGTGAGTTTTAATGTAAATGCTGCGAGTACTGAGTCAGGTATAATGAAAGTTCTGGCGGGATCTATTCAGGAAAATTTTCAACAAGTATATTTTTCATATTCAGATGAACCGGGGGATGGGCTGGCTAATTTTTTAGTAACCGGATCTAACAGGAAGATAGATTTCAACGAACTTGCTCAAAAGACACCCTCCAATATATTGCAGGCAGAAATGAGCAAGATCGCAGAAAATACAGCTAAAGCAGACCCTGTAAAGTATGCTGGTACAGACGACAAGACATGCTCCGAATGCTTGGCTCTGGATCTGGCCATTGAGATTAATGGTTAGTACTAATTACTTCAGTACTCAGCTAACAGCTGGTTATTGTACCCCTCTACAAGATCCATCCTGCAATATATATAATCAATTCTAAAAAGTGCCTGAGCACTGGCATCTCATTAATCTTACCCTTACCTGCAAACCAGTACCCTCTGCTTACTTCTGTCACTTGAATATAGTGACTACCCCGTCCACCTTCGGTGTCCACCCCTGTAACCGCTTAAGGCTGTGCGTAGCCAGCCTGCTAAGGTTCTGAGAAGGGGAATTATCCACCTCGTCAGACTTCGTCTGTCACCCCTCTCGCACCTTATTGGGGTGGCTTACGCACACCCAAAGCTGCTTTAGAGGGGAATTTTCTGCCTCACGACTCTCAATGGGGAATTATCCACCCCGTCCACCTTCGGTGTCCACCCCTTCTGGGAAGGGGAATTAGCTTCGCTACTATAATCACCAGGGACCAACTCAGATAATTAAAGCATAATAGTCTTCTTTAAAAAGAAAAAAGTAAACACTCCAGAGATCACAGCTCTCTTAGATAATGGATACCACAAACAGAGATTAGAAAAAGAATTACAGGAAATATATCCTGAAATACTGACAAAGATTAGAATT
>CAYMEI010000114.1:0-2622 GCA_964389605.1 uncultured Candidatus Saccharibacteria bacterium
GGACACCGAAGGTGGACGGGGTAGTCCCTGATCAAAACCTGAAAAACACCCCGCCTAGCAAGCCAGGCACCCCTCTACAGAGGGGAACTCTGGTGCTCCCTTCTATATATTCAAGTGATAGAAGCGAAGCTAATTCCCCTTCCTTACATCTTAACAGCGGTTACAGGGGTGGACGCTGAGGTTTGTTAAATCTGTTGTGTAAGCTATATAAACTTTCTGTTTCTGGGAGATTTTGGGTGGGTTTTATAGGTCTCTTCCGTCTGAGACTATAAGACACCGGGTCAGCCTGATTGATGGTCTGCAGAATATCTGGATGTTAATCAGCATGCCGGAAAACCGGATGGAATGGAAAGAGAGACTCAAAAGATATGAGACAATTGGATAAGTTACCTGTCTTCAAGCATGGCGGATATGTTTTTATTAATAGTAATTAATATAAATTTACACTACTTATCTTCTCGTGTAACTCAAAATCCTGCAAGGCTTTTATCATTATGTGTATTTCTCCATTCATAAACTTTTCCATCTGGTTTGTAGAAAACTGCACCCTATGATCTGTAATCCTGTCTTGAGGGAAGTTATAGGTACGAATTTTCTCACCCCTCTCTCCTCTGCCTATCTGACTTTTCAAGGTATCCGCCCTTTCTTTCTCGGCCCTTTCTTTTTCTATATTGTAAAGTCTGGTTTTTAAAACCTCCATTGCCTTGTCTCTGTTTTTCTGTTGAGATTTTTCATCCTGGCATGTAATTATTATACCGGTTGGCAAGTGTGTAATTCTGATAGCACTGTCTGTAGTGTTCACACTCTGACCCCCACTTCCCATACTTCTCATGGCATCAATTTTAAGCTCACCTAGCCTTATTTCTATTTCTACATTTTTTGGCTCAGGCATAATAGCCACAGTTGCCGTTGAAGTATGTATCCGTCCCTGTGATTCTGTTTTTGGTATTCTCTGCACTCTATGAACCCCACTTTCAAACTTTAACAGTTTAAAAACATCATCACCAGAAATAATAGCCGTTGCACTCTTAATACCGCCAGAATCATTATAATCAATGTCTGTAAGCTCAAACTTTAACCCGGAAATGCCGGCAAACTTTCTATACATCTCCAGTAAATCAAAGGCAAAAATACCCGCTTCTTCCCCTCCTGCACCTGCATGAACTTCCATAATCAACTTGTCTGTTTTATCATCTTCGTCTGATGGTAAAAGCTCTGAAAGCAAAAAGTTTATTTTTTCATTAATCTGCCTTTCAGCAGCTTCCAGTTCTTTTTGAGCTTCATCAACTAATTCTGCATCTTCTTCTGATTCGTCCGAAGTTATTTTGCGTAATTGCTCAATCTGCTTTTTTAGATTGCTATATTCTGTAAATCCAGTTACTACCATGTCAAGACGACTTCTTTTTTTTAAATCATCAACAGAATAATTTCCACTTAATATGGACTGATCAATCTTTTCAAGCTCTTTTTTAAAATCCTCTACCTTCCCAGACAAAGTCTTTAATATGCCTTCTTTTGTTTCTATGTCCATCTACTAAGAAAATACTAATTTAATATCAAATCCTCTCAATGTATTCTGATTTAAGTACAGTTCACAGACTGTCCTGCCCTAAAGATAAATACCTTTTAATAACCCTAGAGATATACTGCCTGCAAAAACAGGGAAGACATATAGCATGTCTCTCCTTGGGTATTGCCTTGTTGTAACTATCCTGATTATGAGAATGATCACCCACCCTTTTCAGAGTAGAATCAACTTTAGTGGCAACCTTGATACTTTTCTTGAATATGTTGTTCAGGTGTACTCACTGGGTGATCTGCAATCGTTTAGAGTTATCGAGAACGGATACGAAGATTTTAATATTTCACTACATACTGATACTGGGAACTACTTTCTAAAAATCTTCGAGAAAGACAGAACCGCGAGCTTATGTGAAGAGTATATACAGAAAATCCAGTCGGCCATAGCCAACGGAGTACCCCATCCTAAGCTATACCCATATAAAGGCACCGATCTGTGCAAATTTGTCCACAGTGAAGGCACAGCATTTATGTGTTTGATGGAGTTCATTTATGGTAGTACATTTTATGAGCTTGGTACAAAACCTACCCCAAGTGTTTTGTTCACGGTGATATCATCTCAACCAATATTATACGCTCTACTAAAGGTATCTATATTGTAGATTTTGGTGTCTTGGGGGTTTATCCACGGATCTAGGAACTTGCAGTACTCCTATGTGATCTGCTTTTTGTGCCGGATAGAGAACGGTTTATGGAGAATTATCGCTTAGCACTAGGAGCATATCAGGCAGTTCTTAAACTCGAAGATACTGAGATTGAGTATCTTTCGCTGTTTATAAAGCTCGCACATGCGATGCATATTATCCTCTCGACTGTTCAGAAAATTAAGCACAATAATAATTCAATTGAAAACGAACACTGGCTAAACCGAGGTCGGGAGGGGCTGAGGTTTATGGGTGAAATAACACAGAGAGTATTGACCAATCAATATGAATCATAAAACCAAGCGGACCCAAAAACTACAGGTTATTTTGTAACCTAACCCAGACTTGAGCAATTATACTATTGCAATGAAGAATAAAAAATCGAGCCCCCCTGACA
>CAYMEI010000115.1:0-2611 GCA_964389605.1 uncultured Candidatus Saccharibacteria bacterium
ACAGATTATCAGGGGTTTAAGGAGACTGTAAGAAGTAGTGGATTTGATCAGATATCCTGCAATATTGAAGAATATACTTCTGCCAGACTAAATTAAATTTAAAAACTTTAGTGTCTGAGGAATCATCTCGGGCTCCTTCGTGAATTTATTATTATCGACAACCATATCCGCATATTTTTTGGTAGGTTCTACAAAATCATCATATCCCGGTTTAACATAATTAATATAGTGCATCAAAGAATCTATTTCGTCTTGATCCAGCTCGGGGGTTAGCCCAATATCTCTATCTTTTCTTATTAAGTCCCGTAAAATTCTTCTTGCCAGTCTGATATCAGCATCCACATGAACAAAAATCTTATCTTTACTCAAATCCCTGATTCTTGGATCAAAAAAACTGAATATTCCCTCTAGGATTATATATCCGGTAGACTCAACCACTTTATTATTAGGGCTGTCCATAATACTATAATCATAAATTGGCATTTCTATCTCCTGACCATCAAGCAATAAGTTTAAATGACTTAACAGTAAATCCCAGTTAAAAGCATCTACATGATCAACATTGTACCTGGGTGTATTTTTTGGCGGGTTCTTTATCTTCAACTGCTCCGGTGCATCCTTAAAGCTTAAATAATAATTATCCTGCGGAATAACAGTGCATTCATTGGGCACCACAGATTTTATACTCTCCACCAGAAGACTTTTTCCGCTACCACTACCCCCTGTAATTAATATAAGTTTGCTCAAATTATTAAGTTTTTCAGGCAATTCTACTTAAATTAGAAATATTAGTCAATTATACTCCAGTACTCTAAACCAAGCACCTGGTACTTAACTGCAAACTCATATAGAAAAATGAAATTTATAATTACAAGCACAGACATCAAGATTTGCTCATGTACACTGCTGGTTTTAAATAGACCCAGCTTTTGTCTGCTCTTGTTAGGCCAAAAAAGCGGCACACCTTCTTTGGTTAAAAGATCTGCAATAACATGTAAAATATACCCGCTAACCAGTAGATAGAATACCTCTACCCTGAGCTCCTCTTTAAATACCAATAATAAAGATAATGCCAGTAAAATCCAGGGAACAATATTTATGATGTAAATAAGATTTCTCAGGTCTTTTAGTATAAAAGTTTTTTTAGCCTTATCTGAGGCATCAAATAACTTTTGTGATAGTCTTTGCAGATTTTTTGAAAGCAGGCTTGCCCCAAAAAGTGACAGTAGTGCAAGAGCAATGCTTACAATTGGGCTTATAATGGTTAGTAAAAAAGTTAGAGCTGTAAAAATAATAATACCTGCAAATGAATGGGTTGGACCCCTGTGCTTTAGTAGCCTGTTAATCAGTGGTATTTTTTTTGAAGCTTCAGAGTTCTGATGGTCGATATCCGGAGCAATTGCACCCACGATATTGAATACTATTAAGGGCAAGAAAAATGGATAGCCTAAGTATGTACTCACTCCTAGCACTGTAGCAGTAGAAAAAGCAATATGCGTTCTTGAAAGCAAGTCAATGGCATACTATTGTCTAGACTTGATAATTCAACAGCGAGCACTTCATCTTATTTATACGCATATATCTATGATCTTCGTTAATAAAAGGCTTGCCTGTATTTCTTATATACTCAAATAAAAACTGCCCGGCCCAGCTGGTGTATTGCCCAAAGTATTCATTTAACCAGCTTCTCATTCCTTTGTAGTCAGTTTTTTCTGGTAAATTATAGTACTGAACACAAAATCTTTTCCCCCATACATCTAAAGGCGTTACAGTACCCATTTTAGCCCCAAAAGCTAAAATACAGTCAGCAATTTTTTCACCTGTGCCTGTAATTTTAATCAATTCCTTTCTTGCCTCATCTTCTCCTGCATGCAAAATGTATTCCTTTGGCTGACTATCCACAAGTAACTTGGATGCTTCTTTCAGGTACCTAGCTCTAAACCCTGTGCCACAATCTAATAAATCTGATACTTGAGTACTGGCTATTTTTTCTGGTTCAGGAAACAAATAATAATCACAATCATCAACAGTTACTTTTTTACCAAATTTAAATCGGAGTTGTTCAATATTCTTTCTAATGGCTTTTATTCCTTTATGGGAAGATAGTAAAAAAGACATTAATGTTTCTGTAAAACCCTGATTTAAAACCCTAAGCCCATAGTATTTTTTGATAGCTTTTTTTATAAAAGCATCTTTAAAAATATTACAAATCATGTTAGTATAATTGAAATCCATATAAAAATAATTACGGATAAAATCAAAGTCATCTTTTTCCGGGTAAGTCTGCCAGATTAAAAACAGACCTTCTTTCTTAAGCTTAACTATACAATTTATTGTTGATCCAATGTAAAAATCATCTTTTTTAATCCATGAAAAACTTTGTCCACCCAAGAGGGTTGTTTCCAGATTAATTTCGGGGAAAAAAGTCTTATTCATTTATCTTATTAATAATCCTCATTACTAAAGTTGCAAAAAGATTAAAAATCAATCTACTACAAAATGAACTGGGGAAAATCATAATTGAAAAACTTGAGCAGTTATTCTAACGGGTGCTTTTTTACCTTAATTTATGCTCTACTATGTGCATAATGATTTCTGCTACCATCTTTAA
>CAYMEI010000116.1:0-2551 GCA_964389605.1 uncultured Candidatus Saccharibacteria bacterium
CTTTTGTGCATCTATACATTTTATTTATATGCTAAGAGGCTGGTTTTGTGTGTGGCCCCGGTTAATTATCTTACATGAATAAACTAAAGATTACCGCCTGAAACATCTCAGGCATTACAATCTAAGCTTAACTATCAGTCTATTGGTAGGATGATCATAAAGACATGTCTGCAGCATCCACTCAAAATCACCCTCATAATTTTCCATCATGAGTCTGTTTTCAACCCCAGAACCTGTAAAATGGATTACTTCAGAAACTCTGTAATTCTGACCCTTAATCTTAACCGTATCATTAACATTCAGATAATGAAGTGGTTTAAACACTGTACTAGAATGCCCTGTGAGTAAATTCTGTAGATTATATGCTTTGTGGTTAACTATTAGATTCCGATCCAGTAGGTTCTGTGTTTGCTCAGGAGAAAATCCTTGAACAAAACTACTTACAACAAACTCAGGAGGCGCCATGTCTTCTGCTACGGGTTCAGTAAAGACAGCTTTCAGGCTCTGGCTTTGCACCTCTGGAGCTTCTGGCACAGAAATAGCACTCACACCTTCTGTTGTATGATTGTAGTTTTCTATTGAAATATTTAATTTTTGCGGTGCATATACAGTACCTTTCCTTTTTTCAGACATCTCCTCTGTTGCGGGTACTATGTCTTGCTTGCGGAGGTTGTTCCGTGGTAATTGAACATTGTCAATTAAGCCGGCTGAAACCATCTCTTTATAAAAGCCCCCTTTTTGCGTATCTTTATTTTTTAAGTTATTGACTTTTGCGCCATCAATCTGGCCACTTGGATTGTTGATAATTTTTAAGGCAGGGTCAGTCTCTTGAATCAGCTTAGTTTCTATAGCCTTATCTTTAAGATCCAAGCTTGAAAGGTGACTAAACAGACTACTTGATACTGCCACAAGAGATAGCAGTATTTCTGAAAAAATTTTAAAATTCATCTAATCGAGTCAAAAAATCATTAGCAGTTCTCAAGGATTTGTGAAGTAACCAGCAATACACACCTGGCTGCCGTTGTCTCCGCAATATTTTTTTTCTGGCAACAGGTAGTTAATTCCATACTTATCTGCAATTTCCTGCAGGTTCTTCCTTATAAAATCATTTGCAGCTACTCCTCCGCCAAAGGTCAGTGTCTTTGCTTTTGGGTACTCGTTTAATAATTGCACCCTTTCTATATCTTTATCCATTACACTATTTGCAGAGAAAATTCTGGATTTCTTTTTTATATTAGCATCAAGTATTTTTGATACTTTGTTTTCAAGGTTTGCAGATGCTGCGTACTCAAAACTTTTAGCCAGACTGTTTTTAGAGAAATCTTGAGCATTTTTGTTCTTATTAAAGTAGTACAAGAAAGCTGTTTTTAACCCAGAGAAACTGAAATCAAGACTGTCTTTCATTGAGATTCCAAAATCAATACTTACGCAGGAATTTTTTTCTGATGCCAGATGGCTTATCTGAGGACCACCCGGGTATCCAAGCCCAAGAATGCGGGCAGACTTATCAAAAGCCTCACCTATGGCGTCATCAATTGTATGAGCAACCAAAATAAAGTTTTGCGGATTTTTTACATAGTATACTGCTGTGTGCCCCCCACTGGCTAAAACAAATATTGAAGGAAAGACCTCTTTTACATTAATGGAATTATGAGATAAAAAGACAGCAAAAAAGTGTGCATACAGATGATTTACTTCTACTAAATCTACACCAAGAGCCTTTTTTATACCAAAAGCAAAATTAATGCCAGGGGTGAGACTTACAGACAATCCCGGATGAGTTACAACAGCCACCCTGTCAATTGTCTGAAGAAGAGTCGAGTTCTTAATGTCTTTCAAAATACCGGGAAGAGCCTCCACCTGCTTTCTGGCTGCAATTTCTGGTACCACTCCACCAGTTTTTTGATGAAAATCTACCGAAGAATAAAGAGCTTCATAAACTTTCTGCATATCCACTTTTGAGCCAGATGATTCAAAATCATAAATGGCCAGACCGGTTTCATCACAAGATGTCTCAATTCCCAGTATTCTCACAATCAAAATCTAAGAGATATTGGACTTTAATAAACACAGTTTAAAAAATAAGAGACAGTGCACTTTGAAGAATTTAAAAACCAGTTTGATATTTTAAAAACACAAAAAAACAAAAAATCCCTAGTTTACCTAGATAATGCTGCTACCAGTCAAAAACCCTCTTCTGTTCTTGATGAATATATTAATTTTTACAAGACATGCAATGCAAATATTCATAGAGGTATCTACGATTTATCCGAAAAGGCCACTGAGCTTTATGAAGATACAAGAAATATAGTCTGTGACTTCCTGGGGCTTAGCAGTAAATTTAATAAAAATGTTATTTTTACTTCAGGTACAACCGAAGCCATTAATATGGTCTCCTGTCATTTCTCACAAATATTAACCCCTCAAAGTGAAATACTGATTTTAATAAGCGAGCATCATTCAAACATTGTTCCTTGGTTTATGTGTGCACAAAAAACTGGTGCAAAAATTATCTTTTTAAATATTACTAAAAATGGTTTTATTGATTTTA
>CAYMEI010000117.1:0-2532 GCA_964389605.1 uncultured Candidatus Saccharibacteria bacterium
TAATTAATTCTGCTTCTTCGGTAAAAGTTTCATCGCCTCTCAGAAATTCAAACTCAACAACATCACCGGGCCTTAAATTATATAAAATTGAACTAAGAGTCTGAACAGGAGTAATCTTCTCTCCATCAATGGATAGTATTATATCGTTTTCCCTGAGCCCTATCTGAGCTGCAGGAGTAGGCTGATCATCCAAAGATTCAGCAACTCCAGTTACTATTGCACCTGACACTTCGTCCAGATCAAATTGAGCTTTTATTCCTTTTGTAACACTTATTGCATTAATACCTACATACCCCCTCTCAATGTCTCCTGTATCCAGAAAAGAATTTAAGGCAGGTTCAACCTGGTTACTTGGAATTGAGTAATTAACCAGAGATGCGTTAGATCTTCCAGCAGTATTAATACCTATTACTCTACCATCCATGTCTAAAAGCGGGCCTCCTGAATTTCCAAGATTAATTGCTGCATCCATTTGTATCATACCCTCCAGAACCCTTTCGTTTCTGCCAAAAGGGTCGCTTACTTGGATAACTCTTCCAAGTGCAGACACAATGCCAGTGTTTACTACATTGTCCTGCTCTCCTAGGGAATTTCCAATGGATATAACTTTCTGCCCAACCTGTACATTTTCGGAATCTGCAAAATTCAGAAATTCAAATGTTCTGTTATCATCAGAAGTGATCCTTAAAAATGCCAAATCGTTTAAATTATCAATAGCGGCAACTTCTGCCTTTAGTACATCTCCGCTGTCAAGGATAATATTAATTTCACTTGCACCTAGAGCATTTATAGCACTTTCTACTACATGTCTGTTTGTTGCTATCACACCATCAGAAGTAACAAAAAATCCAGTTCCCGAAGAGGTAGATTCCGAGCTTCTGCCAAAAATAAACTCCAGACCTTCCTGTCGAATCAGTATACTTACAACGGCCGGCTTAGATTCTTTTACAAGATCAATTATGCTGGACTCCTCTATAACCTCCCTTCTTTCTGCAATGACCCTGCTGGCAACATCGGTTACCTGCTCTATCTTGTCTTCCTCACAGATTATATCTTTAAATACAGGAAAATCATTGCAGAATTCAGAGTCTGGATCGGATGAAGCAGCAAACAAAGACAGTGCACCAAAGAATCCGGAGAGCAAGCCAATTACCATCACCAGTAAAGTAAAAGCAAAAATCTGAATACCAGAAAGCTTTCTTGGTCTTTTTTCCTGGCTTTTATATTCTTTATTCTCCTGACTCATAATTAAGTTTGCGGGTAAACGCTTACACAGACCTTTTTTCTTTTTTTACCTGTAAAAGAAGTCTTGTATTTATGCTCAAAAGTCACAATTCCATCTATCAAGGCATAGATTGTATTGTCTCCCCCCAGCTTGACACCTGTATTGGGCATCCACTTTGTACCCAATTGTCTCAAAATGATTTGACCTGCTTTTATCTTTTCTCCTCCAGATTTTTTTAATCCCCTAAACTGTGGATTGGAATCTCTCCCTAATTTAGTTGAACTACCAGCTTTAACGTGTGCCATAACTCAAGACATTCTTAATTGACCTGAAAAGTTTTTCAATTATTCAGGCAAAATTCTAGCCTGATTAAACCAATCCACTCATTAAGCAGCAAGCTACAGGCAAAGCATGGATTATTATTAATTAGACCCTTCCAGACATGTCACTACTTCACACCCATCTTTTTCTATAAATACTGTATTTTCATAGTGTGCACTTAATGATTTATCTTTGGTGACTATTGTCCAGTTATCCTTAAGTGTCTGTATTTTGACCCCACCTGCACTAAAAATGGGCTCTATAGCAATAGCCTTTCCTTTATTTAAAGTGAAGTGATCAAAGGGTACATTAAAGATATATGGCTCTTCCCACATGTTTTTTCCTATTCCATGCCCGGTCAGATCTGGTATCACACTTAAATCAAATCCTCTGGCAGTGTTTTGTATTATTTTACCTACCAGAAATATATCTACACCGTCTTTTATAATATCTACCGCCCCCCAGAAAGCATCTCTTGTTCCCTCTATCAGTTTTTTATGAGTATCGTTACTGGAAAAGCTGAAAGTTCTTGCCATATCAGTGCAAAAACCATTGTATCTTATAGCTAAATCAAGTGTGACCAGGTCTTTATCTTTTATAACCCTCTGTCCGGGTATGGAATGAACTATTTCTTCATTAAAACTCAAGCAGATATGTTTTGGAAATCCATGATGCCCCAAGAATAATGGGGTACAATTCAAATCTCTGCACTTTTTTGCAACAAGCTCGTCAATTTCCAAAGCACTGACCCCCGGCTTTACCTTCTGAGCAGCTTCAGAAAATATCTCCGACAATCTTTTCCCTGATTCTATGAATTTAGTTTTTATGTCATTCATCCATATTTACAAACTCATCAAATTTTTGTTCAACTTCATTACTGATATCCTCTATTGATTTTTCTGCACTTATCTCATAAAGCGGAATCTGGTATGTTCCAAAAGTATAAAAAACCTCGGGTAGCTGTACAAAGTACTCGCCAATTCTCC
>CAYMEI010000118.1:0-2486 GCA_964389605.1 uncultured Candidatus Saccharibacteria bacterium
CTGTCTTTGCAAGGTATCAGGCTAAGTTCCTGTTTATCTTTTAGGGGGTGGTCTCATATTTTTAAAGCAACTAGACCATTTTTATGTCTGCACAAAAATACCTCAGCTTCTTTTCCTGTTTTTATTTTTCTTAATAAATCAATCTTAAGCCCCAAATATGCATATTCGCTAATTAGAGAATTCAATTCATCAGTACCCAAACTATACAAGCATTAAATCAATCCTAGCTTCTTCTTTATCAGCCTTAATAATTTTTACCTGTACCCTGTCTCCAATTTTTAAAAATCTATTTTTGCCAGAGGCTGCAAATCCGCTTTCGTCTGTTGTAAAATCATCAGGTAGATTGTCGTACTTTACCATTCCACTGGCATACACCTTGTCTAGAATTACAAAAAATCCATATTGAGAGAATCCTGATATTGTGCCTGTAAAATCCGTCAGTTTTTTGTTATTTATATATTCAATCTGCTTCACAAGAGTTGCCTTTCTTTCTAGATCCATGGCAGATACTTCTGTATCAGAAATATGCTTTGCCACATCTTTGGACCGGTCTTTTGTGTACTCAACTGGAGTTTTAAATAAAATAGAATTTATGATTCTATGGTTAACTAAATCTCCATACCTTCTAATAGGAGCAGTAAAATGAATGTAGTTATCAAATCCAAGCCCATAGTGCCCTTTATTTTTTATGGAGTAAATTGCTTTTTCCATGGTTCTTAAGAACATTTCAGTGGCTAAAAAATCAGAAGTTTTATCTTTTACCTGATCAAATACGCCCTTTAGGGATTTCTTGGCAAAGTTTTTGGGTTTTGGAATTTGCAGAAAATCAAGCAGTGAAAACAAAAATTCCTGTTTTTCTTTTTTAGGCTCCTCATGGATTCTAAAAATATGAGAATCAGAAGGATTATTTTTGTTTAAAAAATCTGCAACAGATAAATTAGTCAAAAGCATGGTTTCTTCAACTATTTTTGCAGACTCTCCGCTTATTTTCTTAAATAATCCTTCAACACTCCCCTGGTGCCCAAACTTAAATTCTATTTCTATAGAATCAAAAAAAATACCACCCTTAGACAATCTGTCTTTTCTGTGTTTTTGCGCAATATCCTGCATCAGCTTTAGCTGATTCTCTAGGGGGTGGTCCAGCTCTCCTTTAAGAATATCATCAGTTTGCTGTAGATTCATTCTGTACCTAGACTTAATTACAGACTTATAAATTTTATACCCCACCTGTTTAAGATTTTTATCAAAATCCATTTGTATTGTAGTGGCAAGCCTGTCCACATCAGGATTCAAAGAACAAATCCCATTACTGAGTTCAACTGGAAGCATAGGGATTGTTCTGTCTGGCAGATATACCGAATTACCTCTTTCTTTTGCTTCTATGTCAATTTTACTGTTCTTTTTTACATAGTATCCAACATCAGCAATATGAGTATATAAAATCATTCTTTCTCCATCTTTTTCAACTCCCTGTGCCTGGTCAAAGTCTTTAGCGCTTGCAGGGTCAACCGTAAAAAACACTTTATCTCTTAAGTCAACCCTTCCTTCCAGTTCTTTATCTTCTACTGAATCAGGAATCTTTTTGACTTCTTCCTGTACTTCATCAGGAAAATCCAACTCTATACCATTATCCAGAGCAATGCTCAAAATATCCACACCTTCATCGGTTTCTTTGCCTAATATTTTTATTAACTGGCATATACCTTCTTTTTCACCTTTTTTAAACTCTTTAAATTCTACATAGACTTTTTCGTTAATATCCATCTTTTTATCTGAAAAAAGTAGAAAATCTATGAATATCTTATTGTTATCCGGTTTTACAATGTAGGCTGTCCTGTTTTTTTTCTCAGTAATTTTCCCAACAAACTTTGTGATCTTTCTCTCCAGCACCTTCTCAATTTTACCAAAAGGCCTGCCCATCCTGTCAAATCCGGCAACTTTTGCCTGAACAATATCACCATCTAGGGCATTTATCCACTCGTCAGAATCAACAAATAATTCTTTTTCTTTATCCGTGTCTTTTACAAAGCCAAAGTGAGGTTTTACTGCAAAAAAAATTCCTTTCATTCATTTTAATTATAAAGCAAAAAGTAGAAGTTTTGAAACGACCATTTATTATATATTCTTAATGTTCATTATCCACATAAGCTGAAACGCCCCACAAAACTCACAATTACCCACTTCTTCTGCACCGATCTGCAAATTGTCCTGGCTGCTTAGCAAGAGCGTTTTAAGTACATTTCCCTGCCAGTTAATTTAAGGATGAAGCCTGTTTGTCTGTATTAATAAAATTAACCCCCACGACACACCTCACCACCAACGATTCCTGTTATCTCATATCTTCTCTGCTCTGTATTCCCGGTATTACTGGCTTGCCCTTACCCACAAATCATCACTTTCTATTTAAGGGTATACTACTGCAGGGGCGGACCCGTGTCCGCCCAGCCTGTTAAGGTGTAACCGCTTAAGGCGTGCTTTAGCCGCCT
>CAYMEI010000119.1:0-2452 GCA_964389605.1 uncultured Candidatus Saccharibacteria bacterium
CCTATGTCTCCCAATAGTATCTTCGTTTTATCAAACCAGATTTCTGGATGACTTTCTGTTTCCGAGTGATAGTGGTCTGGTTTTGGGTCAGCAGGGGGCATTTCTGATTTCAGAAAAAACAGTAAGTGCAGAGTGGGATATCAGTACAGGTGAGGTAAATATTAGTACCTTACAGTCAGGCTATTTTAACAGGCTACTGAGTAGTAGGGTTGATAAAGAAATCATTAATTCTGTAGAGTCGGAGATATTTCTTTCAGTGCCGTTTAGTTTAAACCCTACTGGAGCTGAAGTTGTGCCAATCCAGAATAGATCGAAAGGAGGCAAAGATTATAAGTCTTTTCCGTTTGAAACATATATGGGGGTTGATGTAGGTGAGTATGGGCTTGCATATACTGTAATTAAACTCTCTGAAACAGAAGATAAGCCGGAAGTACTTAAAAGGGGGTTTATATACGACAATCAGATGCGAAAAATCAGGGACGGTGTTTCCAGGCTTAAGCAAAAACAGGTCAAAGGGACTTTTACAGTAGCAGAAACATATATCTCAAGGCTCAGGGAGAGTGCAGTAAACTCTTTAAGAAACCGTTTACACACAGTAGCAAACAGGTTTAACTCTAAACTGGTTTATGAATGGGAGATATCTCATTTTGAAGCAGGTGCGCAGAAAATTAGTAAAATCTACGATACAGTAAAACGGAGTGACACAAAATCTGATGTCGATGCAGAGAAATCTTTTAAAGAGATGGTCTGGGGGAGTAAGTCATTGAGTATGGGTGGTGAGGTTAGTGCGTACGCAACAAGCCAGACATGCTCTAAGTGTGGCAGGTTTTATCAAGATATACTTAAGGACATACTTAAAGCCGATCAGAAACCGCAGATTAAAGTCATACAAGAAGTGTATTCAAGCATATATGAAATATCTATATCAGGCAATGATGGTGAGGGTACGGCTGTTTACGGTTTTTCAGAGTCAAAGCTCACAGGCGATATTGACAAGAGTACACTAATAAAGGCAGTAAGTGCATTTATGCGTCCACCGATATACTCAAAAAATAGAGATGGCGAGAGAAGTCTGTCGGCAGTCCTATCATTTCTACAGGAGAAGCGTGTTTTGTCAGTCGATGAGTTAGATGAGTTACTAAAGGGTATAGCTCCCGAGATGGAGAGTGTATTTAACAGGGTTTTTAGAACTTACAAAAATCAAAGATCAGAAAAAGCAAAGAAGAGGGCTGAGGATAGAAGTAATTTAAGTTTTACTGATAAGTGGCTATATACTAGAGGCAACTCTGCTCTGTTTGTGTGTCCATATACTGATTGCCTGCACATAGACGATGCAGATACGCAAGCATCTTACACTATTGCACTAAGGGATATTCAGAAAGCAGGTGCGCTTTAACTAACTATTAAGGATTAAGTATGTGGTGAGTATATAAAGAACAGGTTATTAATGCACTACAGAGCTTCCAGTACTGCAACTACTGGAAGATGATCTGATACATCAATATCTGGTGTACTTACTTTTTTTACACTAAATCCTTTTTTAAAAATATAGTCAATTTTCACGCCTGCCTTTAAATCTTCTTTTGCACCGGGGTGGTATCTTAAGTTGATAGTGTTTTTAGAATCCATATTAACCATATCCATTTTTTCCTCCAGCATTCTTATAGACGAAGAGTCTTCACATATATTAAAATCTCCGGATAATACCGTAGGTACTTTTTTTGTTTTTTCTAGAAATCTGCAAATGCTTCTGGCATGGTTAATTGTCTGCAGGGTTTCTGTAACTCTGTAAGAAACAGTAAAATGAGAAGTATAGTTCCTGACAATCTTCCCTTTGTATTCCAGTAAACCCCAAAGATGTGTAGTTGGAAACTCAAAAACATAAACATATTTTTCTGCTTTTGTTGTGCAAGAAAAGAATGGATGGTCATCCGGGATAACATTAAAATCAGGGTTAGTGGGCTCATGAAAGTACCCCCAGTCTATAATTGGCAGGCTGGTCAAAAAGGCATTGCCAATATAGTTAGTCTGGTTATGTTCTTTGTACTGTACACCAAAAGATTTTGCATAAATACCATCCATGCCCAGTTCTTTTTTGTAAAGCTCAAAAAAGTCCATTTGTTTATCTGTATTATTGTTAAAATACCCCATTGTAACTTCCTGCAGGTTTATAATGTCGGGTTTCTCTGATTTTAAAAATTTCAGTAATTCCTGTGCAAGCCTGAACTTCCATGCATTAATCTGAACAATTTTCATGATCTATCTGTTAATTATAATTGTAAAATATTTATTTCAAATGAACTACACTTATAGCATCTGAAAAACATCTTACAAAAATGATGCTTAATAATGGGAATTGTGGGTAATATCTGTACAGTATTTTATATATACAATATATTTATCCCTCCCCTGTAACCCCAACCAGAAACAATCCATTAATATACAGAAACAC
>CAYMEI010000120.1:0-2391 GCA_964389605.1 uncultured Candidatus Saccharibacteria bacterium
TTTCCTCTGGATCATTGTTTTTAGACCAGCTTATTGGTGGTAAGTAAGTTTGGGGGCCCTGTGTTTTATCAGGATGCTTGTTATAAGGAAATAGGTTTTTGATATTAACAGGATATTCCTAGGCGCAAGATGCATTCTGGATAAGATATATTACCCTCGCAAACCAGAAAAATTACTACTTAAGTTTACTAAGAAAAAAGCTCAAAGACACGAGCATCAGCTCAGAAGTTTTAAAAACCAGAAACATAATTCCCGTTAAAGGGTTCTGGTACAGCTTTTTACTTTTAAAGTACCCGAGTCTGGAAATTGTACCCTTTGAAACAACATTGCCTCTATCCGAATCTAGGTATTTGGCAGATTTTTTGCCATAATTCCACTTGGTTTTTAAATATCCTACCAGAGAATCCCCGCTTGTCTCATAATGATTAACCTCGCAGTCAGCAAATACAAATCGAGCACCTGCTTTTATTGCTCTGTCGCTAAACTCAAGATCTTCGCCATTGTCCAACTCCTGGTTATAACCATCAAGTTTTTCAAACAGATTCCTTTCAAACACTCTGGCTGCACTTAAATCTGCATTTTTAGCACCCAGCTGTTTTTCAAAATCTTTGAGTCTATTTATCAACTGACTTCCAGGAGTTCTTTCTGGAACAAAAACAATTCTTGCCCCCGATTTTTTTAAGGTAGTATGAATTTCACTCAGAACCTCGTCAGGAAACTCCATGTCTGCATCAATAAAGTACAAGTACCTGCCTCTGGATATCCTGGCTCCCTCGTTTCTTTTAGCAGGAACCCTCAATCCTGGACTATGCATAAAGTAATTAATCTTTGAACTTTTAAGTGAGTTAACATACTCCTCAGTTCCATCATCTGTTTTTGGGTCATCTACCAAGATTATCTCAAAATCATCAAATTTCTGTTTTAAAAGGGTTGGTAATAATCTTTGTAGATTCTCTTTTTCATTAAAGATTGGGACTATAATAGATAAAAACATATTCAATTTTCTAAAACTTCTTTAAAATCCTTGTAGCTAAGGTCAAATGTAAATTGCGCAGAATGCTTCCAGGATTCAAGGCTAATTTTTTTATATAAATCATGGTCAAGATATAATTGTTCAATCCCGTCCGCAAGAGCCTGTGTAGACACACCAGTGGTCACACCTTTTTTGTTAGAATCAATCAGCCCACCAACATTGTATGTAACAGCAGGTGTTCCCTGGGAATTAGCTTCTGTAACTATCAACCCCCACCCTTCTTTTACACTTGTAGCCAGTATAACATGAGACTTCTTCATAATCTCCTTTTTATCTTTCTGAGACACTCTACCTTTAAAGTATATGTTTTTAATACCTCTATCTTTTATATACTTTTCTATTTCTTCTTTTTGATCCCCAGAACCAATTATAATCATCTGGCTCTCTGGATTTTTATCTGCAAACAGCTTAAATGCCATAACCGCATCCATTGGCCTTTTCATTCCTTCCAGTCTGCCTACAAAGAGTACTGTGAATACAGGATACTTGTCTGCAAAGTTAACTTTTTCTACATGCTCTATGTCACTTCCTGCCTTTATTACATCAATATTATCAGCTTTAAAACCATAGCTGGTTAGCTCATTTTTTGTAGAATCAGAAACTGTCACAACCTGGCCTTTCAGGAACAGTGAATATATTCTCAGCTGAAGATTCTCAATAAATTTTCCAACTAAATTAAAAGGTTTAACAAAAGGAAACATAGCCTGGTGATGCCATATTTCCGCCTGTATATGGTGAATAAACATCAGTCTTTTAGTGCTCTTCCTGGCAAAAAAACTGCTAAAACTCCCAAAGCAGTTAAAAACATCAACCAGTATGTCTGTGCTATTTTTAAACTTTTGAATATATATAAAAACCAGTTTATAGAAGCTCAAAAGACTTTTACCTGCCCTGTAAACATGAATACCATCTATTTCTTCATACTCACTAGCTCCCTTAAATCCAGGTACCAGATGAATAACTTTGTAGCCATCTTTTACAAGTCTTCTGGATATTTCCTGATGGACTACCTCTGCCCCACCTGCCCGGGGGTTTTTAATACATTTCCACGCAATCAATACAATCTGTTTCATATTTCTGCTGTAATTACAATTACTGTAATTAAATTTCCATTGTCTTTATTTGCTATACTGCTTCTTAATTCTGGCCTGGTAGCTTATTCTGATTACAGATGTAAGCATGTTCATTACAGATTTTAAATTAACACTGGAAGAAACTTCATTTAATCTGGTATTATATCTCACAGGGAAACTCTTAATTCTATCAAATCCATTCCTGAAACATGCGGTCAAAAGTTCCACATCAAATGCAAACCTGTCTTCTGTTAACTTATCAATAATTGTTTTTACAGCGTTTTT
>CAYMEI010000121.1:0-2375 GCA_964389605.1 uncultured Candidatus Saccharibacteria bacterium
ATGAACAAAAAGCTGATTTTTATTTTTTCTACCATAGTTTTAATTGTGATAAGCGGGCTGGGTATATTATTTTTAATTATAAACAACGAAGATAGTGGAAAAGTTGACAACAATGATAATAATACATCAGAACAACAGACGATTAGAGATATTGAAAAAGAAAAATTTGACCCCCCCGCGCTTAATGTCTTATTTAAATCACAAGATCAATTATTTCAGACATCTTTAGATCACAACAGCTCCCCTGAATCTATTTTTGATACTGATCTGGAGTTTAAATCTGATGGGGAGCAGGTGGTGTTTATAGAGAATGAGGAAATTAAGAAGTATACCAGCACCAGTAAGCATCAATTACCCGTAGAGAATGTAATGGATTTTACTATAGCAGAAAACAAAGCTCTACTAGAAGCTAGGGATGAACTGGGAAGCAGAATGCTCCTGACTGATTTCAAAACAACTAAAGATTATTTTGAAGAAAAATTACTGGAGCCTTACTTTGATAAAGACAGTAAGAAGATCGTGGGATATACTGAATGCAAGACAAGCTTTAACAGGGGGATTTTTGTGTCACCGGGGAATCTGTCTGTGGGAACATTCAAAAACCCGGTCAAGGAGGCGAGGGGGGTGTGTCCTGAAATACAGAAAGTGTCTATAGACGAAAAGGAGGTTATATTTGGAATTGAAAATGCAGACGAGTACTACAATAAGCTCAACGAAGGGGTTGAGATTTACTCTACAACTGAAAATGGGCTAAACTTAAGACAGCTTGAATCCAACATCAATCAAGTACTGTACTTGGGTTTCAACTTTAATGGGCAGCCCGTTGGGTTATTTATTAAAAATGAAGCTGTGATTCTGAAAAACCTGGAATCAAAAGAAGAGATTGCATCTGTGCCAGCAGAAGACTTTACGTTTAATAGAGTGTTTGAGCTACAGTTTAGAGATTTCTTTGGGATACTTATTTCTACAAAAGAATCCGGTTATATATGCAATTTAAGCAAAGAAGAGTGCCAGACATACAATATACCTGGTCTTAAAGAAGATTTTCAAATACTTGGTATAGGAGATGTACCTTTACAAAGCAACTCTTCTGCAGTTAGTATACTGGATCCAAGACAAGGCTCTAATATTGTATCCCCTTTAAGAATAACGATGCAGGTTGATGCAGTAAGAGTTAAGACTATCTCCTTAAGGCTAGAGATACCCGACAGAGACTACAAATCAAAAGAGATATCTCTAAGGATCAACTCGAGATCAAGCACATTTGATCTGCAAAGTATCCAGGAAAGCATAGAATTCAATGCTACTTCAGGCGAAAAAATTCAACTGACAATACTGACCGAGTTTACAGACCCAGATAAAGACAGCGATTTACAAGAGCTTATCTATTCTTACCCAATGTCTGGAACGGTAGTTTCGCCAAGTGGTTTTGACAAGCTGGTAGACGGAAGGGTTCTGAGTCAGGAGAATATAGACCTGAACTCAGATGGGGTGGATGAATATATCGTTTTATCAGAAGACCTTAGAACCGGGGACAGGCTCATTCAGGTATCTGTTATTTATTTTAACAATATCAGGCAATCGTTTGAAGTTCTAACCAACTTTCGTAGCTCAACTATCAAAGAGTTTACACCCTTTATAAATGCTCCCTCCAGTCCATACTACATTATTGATATAGAAAAAAATACCGTGATAGGGGTTATACTTGAAAACAAACTAACCAGTAGCTATGAGATGAAGATTATAAATATAAAAAAAGATTTTTCAATTGAAACCATCTTTGAATTTGATGGGGATAACATCAGTGTAGAAGTATTTGATGATAATCTGCACATTACATACATAGGACAGGAATATAGGAAGGGCAGGCTAAGCGACATATGGAAAGTTAACATTTATGAGTATACCGTCGGAAAGTATCAATTAAAAGAAACAGAAAATCTTGATTGGGTATAAAATAAAAAAGGCCTAATCCCAAGTAAGCCGTGTTCTGTATAAAGACTTAATTTATCTAAAGCTTTAAAGAGCTTGTGCGTAGCATCGAGGTTTCATACTTTGCTTGGTCTTGCATTCCTCCTGCTTTCTTGCATCGTGCAGGGTTTGCCACCACCCTGTGTCACCACAGGGTACCGTGAGCTTTTACCTCACTCTTTTCACCTGAAGCTATGCTTGTTTTGTTTCTGTGGCACTTTCCCTCTAAGGGTTGCTGTTAGCAACTACACTGACCATTTTTGATGCACGGACTTTCCTCTGCTTAGTTTGCAGTAAAGTCTATGGGATTAGGCAACCTGATTATACATAACTATATTTATAATTAAACATATACCCACCCCAAAACAAAATGTCCCTTTTCACAGAAAGTAATCAAACTTTCT
>CAYMEI010000122.1:0-2373 GCA_964389605.1 uncultured Candidatus Saccharibacteria bacterium
CATGTCTAACTGATGGAGTGAGGTTATCTTTGTGTCAGGGGGGCTCGTATTTTTTAAGTAAACCAGACAAGACAGAGGTGTCAGATTAAAAAACAAAAGGATGAAGAAACATGAAAAACTAAACCTCCATTGCTCAAATCAATTAATATTCTAAAAGTCTTACAGAAGTCTTTATAATGGTTTTTAATATTTTCAAGAGAGCGTTCACTATACCTGTATTAAGAAGTAAGATTTTTGTTACTCTGGCTTTATTATTTTTAATTTCTTTTATTAATAATATCCCAATCCCAACAATAAACCCAAGTATAATAGAGTCATTCATTGATACACAGGAAGCAAATATAGAAGAATCACCCTTGCTAGGCGTTTTATCTCTGGTTGCCGGGTCAAGGGGATTTGGGAGTTTGTCCATAGCAATTGCAGGAGTGTTTCCGTATATTTCTGCAAGTCTTATTATACAGATACTAACCCCTGCAATTCCCGCCCTTTCAAAAATAAAAGAAGAAGGGGGAGAGGGTGCTCAGCAGAAAATAAATCTTTACACAAAACTGCTGGTCATTCCTATTGCGTATATTCAAGGTTATACAATTATTACACTGGTTGAGTCTCAATTTAATATTTCTGTTATAACGGATGATTTGTTTACCAATTTTTTAACCATGACTTCAGTTGTAGCAGGAACATTTCTTCTTGTCTGGATTGGTGAGCTTATCTCTGAATTTGGAGTGGCAAATGGTATCTCGGTGGTTATCTTTTCTTCGTCTGTGTTAACTTTTCCAACAATACTTTTGTCTATACTGGACTTTGAATCCGTACAGCTTGAGAATGTAATCCAGATAGTTTCAGTTTTGACAGGTCTTGCGGCTTTTATATATATCAGTGTTATTTTTAATGAGGTCGAGAGAAGGGTGCCTGTGCAATATTCCACATTTGCAAAGGGTGGAAATGTGGGTGATATGAGCAGAAATTATCTACCAATAAAGGTTGTGCAGGGTGGGGTTGTTCCTATTATTATGGCAACAGCTTTTAGTGGTCTGGTTATCACTCTGGCGACACTTTTCAGAGATGCACAAACAAATTTTCTGGTAGATTCTTCAAACTTCATCTTGGACAATTTTAATTTAAACAGTATAAATTATTCTGTGGTTAATTTCTTTTTGATCATTTTATTTACATATGCATTTCAGGGGATCATATTTGATACAGAAAAAATATCAGAAAGACTTAAGAAGAATGGTGGATTTATTGCAGGAGTCAGGCCAGGGGAGCAAACACAGAAATTTTTACAAAAAATTGCCAACAGTCTTAATTTGATAGGTGCATTATTTCTGGGAATGGTTTTTATTCTGCCAACTATTTTGTTCAGCATGACCGGAGAGCAGGGTTTTCAGATTGGGGCAATTACATTTTTGATTGTTGTGTCTGTCGGGATTGAGATATTTAAGTACATCAAATCTACAGTTGATCAGTATGAGGAGGTAAGACTTTAACTTTATAATTTATTTTTATAAAATGAATAAAAATAGCGTAGAAGGAAATATTAAGAGATACTACCCAGATGCTGCAATGAGTTGTGCAGTAGATGAGTATTATCTAACCATGATGGAATCTCAACATGGTGTGGATCAACAGAAGATTTTGCTTGCTACATCTTTATGCTCTGATGATATAAATACTTTTTGTTCTGATTACTTTTGTGCAAGACTCCTTGGCCCTTTTAATATGGGCGGATTGGGCGGACTGCCGTTTGCAGGTATGACCGGAATGGTAGCTTATTCCCACCATGTTCCAGATGATGGTACGGCTTTTATATTCTATGGTCCTCATGTAGGCATAACCGATGATGGTGAATTAGGTAAAATGATAAGACCGGGACAGAGTAAGCTTACATCTTCTTGTGGTGCGTTAATGGCGGCACTAAAAAAGATGGAATCGGAAGACAAAGATCATCCATATAGCCCGGTGATAAATGGTATGGATATAGAGCAGTCCATGCTTGAGCAATATCTGATGCCTTATAAGAGCAGAATATTGTCTTCCGATAATTCAGTGCAAGAGATTACCGAGGTGGCATATGAAATAATTGATAGAATGATTAAGACATATGTGCAAGATGCCAAGAGTGGATTTTGCTGTAAGAATATAGTTTTACTGGGCGGAATTGTGTTAAATACAAGCCCGGAGATACAGGATTATATTGAAGTAAGGAATTTTGAAGTTATTAATTTATAGTCCTTTAGTTTAACTATGCAAACTGGTGATCAGTATTATTTATCTGCTAACTTAGATTCGCTGGTACCACCAGCCATTTCCACAGTATGTCTCTGACTTGCTCTGCTTATGCAGGCAGGGAGATACAAACTTTTCATATGG
>CAYMEI010000123.1:0-2364 GCA_964389605.1 uncultured Candidatus Saccharibacteria bacterium
CGCAAAAAAGCCTAGATTGTGCAAACGAGAAATCTTTTGGGGATGAGTTGATACAATCCAATGCATACTCCATGCCCTTTAATAATGAATCAATAGATAATTTTTTATCAGTAAGAGTTGCTCACCACCTAGAAGATCAGGAGAGTTTTTTAAAAGAAGTATACAGGTGTCTAAGGCCAGGGGGTTATTTTTTTTACGAGACTGCAAATAAATTCCACATTAAAGCAGTTGTTAAAAATTTGCTAAAAGGTAATCTGGGATTTTTTAACAAAGATCCTTTTCATCAACCCGCAGGAACCAATACCGTATTTCTTAATTTTTCACCATCTTACTTAAAATCACTCTTCCAGAAAACCGGGTTTGATATAATCGATGACTTAAGCGTAAGTAATTTTAGAATTGGAGATATAGCACAAAAAAACATGAGGTTCTTTGTGGAGATGGAATCTATATTACAAAAACCATTGAGTCTGATTCATTTTGGACCCAGTATTTTCTGGGTAATTAAAAAAGCTAAAAAAGCTAAAACAGTAAGCTTTTGATATGTCTTTTACACAACCTGTTAATAAAATTTAAAATACTTGGGGTAGCATAAAAAGATCTGTCCAGTAGAATTTCTGTTTGACTGATAAGATAAGAGTACTTACTGTATTCATGCAGGTCTGTAAAAGTACCCCCCTGTTTGCAAAATAAAACAATCCAGAACAATAGATTGTTTACACCGTTCTTATAATTCTGAGTCCACAAATCAAAAAATGCCCAGAATTCTTCTCTGTCCATAGCCATTCTCTGTAATATTCTGGCTAAACTGTTAATCATGTCCATGTTCTCTCTACCCGGGAAAACCAGAAAATTTTTTTTTGCCTCTACTATATAATCAAGCTGAGATTTTCTTTTTATTATGCCACACTCTACAAAGCCAAACCCGGATATCTTTCCTGAAAAGCTGGAGTTAATTCTTCTCACACCCCTAGCAATAAAATTTTTATATCCATCCTCGCTTAGTGTATACAAAAATAAATCTCTATCTGAGTATTCTTTGCTTTTAAGCACAAATATTGTCTGTGACTGCATATTGATTATAAAGATACATAACCTGTGGACCTGTTTCTTTTAGATAGTTCTGAAATTCCTGGCTGGTATTTAAGCTAGACATATTTACATTTTTTATCTCATCTGAGCTTAATCCAAGTATGCCTTCCAGTCTGCTTTTTGCAGGTCTTAAGCCAAAAATCTGGTAATTGCTGGTATTTATTTTTTGTGCCTCAATGATATCATCCAGAAAGTCTTCAAAAGAGCTTATCTCATCTACCAGTCCCAATTCTTTTGACCTGTTAGCAGAAAATATTGCTCCACTAAATACTTCTTCTGTATCTTCGCTGGATATATCAGTTCTTTCTTCTACTATGCTGTCTTTAAACCGTACAAAGGAATCATCAATGAGCCTCTGGTATATTTCCCTCTCTTCTTCTGTCATTGGCTTTGAAGGATTGCCCATATCTTTAAACTGTCCACTTGTAATACGATCTATTCCTATTCCTGCTTCTTCATACACCCTGCTACAGTCCAACCTAGTTATTATTGCTCCTATACTCCCAACCAGAGATTCCTGATTGCTGTAAATTTTAGATGCAGGAGATGCAGCATAATATCCTCCAGATGCCCCCAGACTGTTAATATAAACATAGACGGGCTTTTCTTTGTTTGCCTTTTTAATAGAGTTGTAAAGCTCTCTTGAAGGCAAAGACTCCCCTCCAGGACTGTCTATTTCTACAGCAATTGCCTGAACTGATGAGTCTTTAGAAAATCTTTCCAGTTGCCATGCAATATCTGCAGAAGATATGGTTGGTAAGGAAAAATACTCAAACACCCCCCCTGTCTTTTGCTCTCTAATTATTCCTTCAGCATAAATAAGCGCAATTCTATCCATGTCTTTTGGATCACAGGATTCTGTCCCGCACTCTTCTACTAAAACAACCTCTTGGTACCCCCCACCTTCTTCACCTTCTAAAACCGCCGCAAAAGCATTAAAAAAACTTATAAAAAAGCTAAATGAGAAAATAAAAAACAGCGTCCCCCCAATAATCAACAAGGCTTTAGTAGTAGAAAATTTCTTCCTTGGGGGTGGTGGGCTGTCTTGATATCTATAATTATTATATCTTCCCTGTTCATCGTGATTTTCGTCCTGATTATTGTAATTATTTAAATTATTCATCAATGCAATTGAAATCTAAATCATAAAAAGTTTTTGAGTAGAGTTCAGAATTTAACTTTTAAAAGATTTTTAATAGATGATACTTTCATATTACCCCCCCCAAAAAAAACAAAACGCCCCTTTTTTAGTATAAGATGGAACATGCATAA
>CAYMEI010000124.1:0-2316 GCA_964389605.1 uncultured Candidatus Saccharibacteria bacterium
AGAATATTGCGTGATTGTATAAAACCCATTCAACTACCAACCCCTTACCATCCGTTTAATCTTAACCCTGACAAGACAAAGCTGAAGCTTAACTACAGAGATAGAGATTAATCTAGGAGTCTTTTGGGTGATCCAGGCTATCGGGTGTACAAGTACTGTGTGTAAAAGTTGGTGTGGGTGTGGGTATATCAAGTTCTGTGTCGGATGGTAAGGCTCTGTCTTCTTTGGAATACTTTTGTATGAACTGTGCACATAATTCTGTTTTTCTGACTAGTCTAGATATTCCTATAATTACCGGGATGAGCAGTTCCATAATTTATTATCAGTTTATTGCCTAATTATAATATAAGTCATATTATTTTAAAGGAATGGAAATAGGCTACATTGATTCTTGCTAAAAAACCATTATGATTTAAGGATGTTTGCTAAACTATGGGTATTAAATTTAAATTTATAAGTGTTCTGGGGGTGCTGTTTTTGCTAACTGCGAGTACAGTTCTGGCGGCCGGGTCATATCATTTTGATGGAGCAACTCTGGGGCAGGTTGCTTTGTGGTTATTTACGGTACTTTTAGCTGCAAAGGGTGCCAAGTTGTTTGAACGAATTGGTCAGTCATCTGTTTTGGGGGAACTTTTAATTGGAGCTGTTATCGGGAACCTGTTTCTTTTGGGTATAAATGTTTTTGAGCCCATAAAAGGCAATGAAATCATTATTTTTTTGGCAGAACTGGGTGTGTTGATCTTGCTTTTTCAGATAGGTCTGGAGTCAAACATTAAGCAGATGAGTAAGGTGGGTGCCAATGCTTTGATGGTTGCGTTTTTTGGTGCCTTTATTCCCCTGGTTTTGGGTTTTCTGGCTAGTAGTTATTTTTTATTTCCAGATGGAGAAATTACTACACACTTGTTTTTAGGAGCGGCTTTGTCTGCTACAAGTGTTGGTATTACCGCAAGAATTTTTAAAGATTCAGGAAGATTAAGCTCAAAGGAAGCACAAGTTGTGCTTGGTGCGGCTGTAATAGATGATGTCCTTGGAATCTTAATGCTGGCCTTAATTTCTAAAATGGCAGAAGAGGGCTCGGTTGATATTACAGAAGGGCTAATGATAGTAGGAGTATCAGTTGCTTTTCTGGCTGGAGCTATTGTAGCCGGGCATGTAGCCGCCCCTTTGCTAAGTAGTTTATTTGGTTCCATAAGTAAAAGACCTTCAATGGAAGTGCTTTTTCCGCTTGGTTTTTTATTTTTATTTGGTTACTTTGCCGAAATATCTGGTCTGGTACCAATAATAGGTGCTTTTGCGGCAGGGCTGGTTCTAGATCCAGTTCAATTTAAGAACTACGAATCACCCCAACTATGTTCTCAGATAAGAGAAGAGATTAAGAATGAACCCTACAGGGTCAGAAAAAAAATAGAGCCACACCTGCAACATGAAGAATCTGCTCAGGTGGAGCATTTAATTGAACCCATAGGTTATTTTTTAACCCCTATATTTTTTATACATACTGGTATGCTTATTGAATTACAGACAATACTGGATCCAGGAGTAATATTAATTGCACTCTTGATTACAGTGTTAGCATTTTTATCCAAGTTTTTTGCAGGGTACCTGGGTGGTAAGGGTGTAGATAAAAATATAATAGGACTGGGCATGGTTCCAAGAGGTGAGGTTGGACTTATTTTTGCATCAGCAGGCAATGCTTTTGGTGTACTTCCAGATTCTGCTTTTTCTATAATTGTAATAGTTGTGATCCTGACAACTTTTATAGCACCAATATTTTTGTCTGGAGCATTAAAAAAACAGAGTCAGCTTACTGAACAAAAGAAACTGAGGCATGCAGGAGGATGATCAATCGATACAGATGTTTAATCTAATTGACAAAACATAAATATTCTGAAACTAGGCACTGTCAACCTCAAGCGAATAATAGATAGCCCAACTGCAACAAACGAGGAGAAGGCAAGGTCGAATTTATAGTGTAGTATTCCTGCTACTTCAGGAAATTGTTGCAGTTGACCTGTATACTTTTGGATTTCTGGAAAAAGTCTTTGACATGTGTTTTGTGCTTTAAGCCTGCTTTGTCCTGTAAAATCTATAATATTTCAAAATGATCTACTTTCTGGATTCCGATTCTTCTCTTCTTATGAATTCTTCTTTTGTAATTTTTTCCTTGTATCCAACTTGTTTTTTTGACATATCCCTAGCCTGATTCTGCAGAGAATCCACCTCTTCTTCTGTCATATCTGTATTCTGGATAACAACAACAATATTATTATTTGAAAATTCAGCATAACCATAATTACAACTAATATCCAGCACTTC
>CAYMEI010000125.1:0-2295 GCA_964389605.1 uncultured Candidatus Saccharibacteria bacterium
AGCTGTCTTTAAATATAGTGTAGAAATTATACTTATTCTTTATTTTTTTACCCAGAAAAGCATCTTTAATATTGCCATATTCTGCAATCCATAAATTTTCCTTCTGGATTTTCTTAATTGTATCTTTCTGTGCAATAAGTGGAAATGCATCAAAATATAAATTATACCCAGACAGGTTTTGTGGTGTAAGAGTTAAAAGCTCTTTTGATACAAAGTGATTGGGGCAGAATTTATCAGAAACATGCTCTGGATTATTATAGCCATGTTTACGAGACAAACCAAGTATTCTGAGTATAAGTCTGGTAAAAAATACACAACTCCACAGTCTTTTTGCTCTGGTAACTATCAGCAAATCAAAATCACTATGTTTGTGGGCATGAAGCCTTGCCACACTGCCGGTCAAAAATATAGAATCTACAAAAGGTAACCATTTTAATATAAACAGATACCTGCTCATTTTATGAAGTTTTTCTTTGCTAAAGTCTTTTATGTTAAATGCTTAGTTTTTAATGTTTTCAGCATAAATCTGCAAAGCCTGAATGCTCCAGTGCTATATATAGATTTCCAGATATCTATTGACGGGGTTAGTGTAATTAATAACCAGTTTCTAAAAAATGAATTCTGTTCACTTAAAAACCCCAGTATAAAATCAACCGGAATTCTTTTGAACAGTTTTTCAAATATAAAAGGAACTGAATCGGGATATTTTTTCATCAGTGTAATCATAATAAAATCTGATATTTTATAAAAAATACCCGGACTATGTCTGTAAAAAGGGTGCCTGTTTTTTACCATACTACTGACAATTAATGTAGAATCTTTTACTATATTGGTAAAGGCGTAGCTTGTTGTTGGTTTGACCATACCTGCTTTTCTGCCAATAGTCATTACTCTGTGTGATATTTTTCTTGCAAAGATATGGTCTGTCATTTGAATCACTCCGCTTTCCTCGTTTGTAATTGTGTAATTTTGTCCGCACAATTTATATGCATATTCTTTTAGTAAAAATTCCTGCCTGCCCGCCCGTTCGTTTTTGGGGCTGGTTGAGTTTTCTATACATGCAATTTCAATCAGAGCTTTTGTTGGAGAAAAAGGTAGTACATAAAAAATTTTTAACCCATCTTTTTTATCAAGAAAGTCAAAAAGCGTTACCTCATTTTCTTTAAACAGATGTGCGGGTGTTTCAACCAGCCATCCCACACCACTCATTGAGAGGTAATTATTAAAACTGGTCTTGGGGATACTGGTATAATTAAAAATACTATCAAATACCCACCGAGAAAATAAAACACCGTCTGTTGTGTTGATTACGCAGAAGTCTTTGCCGGATTCAATATTTTTAACTCTGGTTTGCATAATTTTAAAATCAGGAAGTTTCCGTAACCTTCTTTTTACAAATTTAAAAAAATCCAGATTTCTAATGACCTGAAACTCAAACTTTTCCGGGGCAACCATTTTACTGAATAGTTTGTTTGCTACTATGGCTTTGTTCCATCTTTTGTATACAATAGACTCAAACTCATGTTTTTTATCTGTCCAGAAGCTCCAGTGGATAAGTCTGTCTTTTTTTATGTCTTTTTCTAGGATGGCAACAGACAGGTTTTTTAATGGGCTCTTAGATAGAAAGTATGCAAGGCACATTCCAGATAACCCTCCTCCTGCTATTACTATATCAAAGCAGTTGTGTCTTTGGGTATAAGTGTTATTCATGTTTTTACAGTGTAATTCTACCATGCTGTATTATTCATCAATCCTGATTTTTATTATTAAAAACGAGCAATTTTTGACTCATTTAGGCTTAATGAGCGGTATTAACAGAAGCAGATCGGTGCATTTGCATGAACAGTTCAGAATCAGCCTCCCACCACACCTCACCCTCACCCACAAACCATTTAATAACAGGGAGCAAAGATTTTTGTTCCCTGCTACGCTACTATCATTTGATGTATAGAAAGGGGCACTGAATTCCCCTCTAAAGCAGCTTTGGGCGTGGTTTACCCGCCCCAATAAGGTGCGATAGGGGTACCTGGCTTGCCAGGCGGGGTGTTTTTCAGGTTTTGATCAGGGACTACCCCGTCCACCTTCGGTGTCCACCCCTGTAACCGCTTAAGGCGTGCTTTAGCCGCCTGTTAAGGTGTAACCGCTTAAGGCGTGCTTTAGCCGCCTGTTAAGGTTACGGGGAGGGGGAATTAGCTTCGCTACTATTATATAATTGTAGGGGGGGGCGGGGTTCTCCCGCCCCCCCCCCGTAATAAAGATTAAAACAGTGTTGGAGTGAGTGTTGGGAGAGGTAAG
>CAYMEI010000126.1:0-2291 GCA_964389605.1 uncultured Candidatus Saccharibacteria bacterium
GATCCCGGAGGCTTAACAAAAGCCTAACATTGAATACCAGGCCCAGGTAAATCAACTAAGGGCAGAACTCTCCATTCCGCAGAAAATGCATTCGTCATTTATGTCAAAAACCTCCCGAAGTATTATCGTAGATGTTTAATTGCCAATAACAAAATAAATACCGAGTTTGGTGTTTTTGAAAGTTGGCTGCAAACCCCTTTACCCGTTTCTGTTGATCCTGGTGAGGCAAGTGCTATTTTGTTAGCATTGGAGTGTAAAGATTCTCTTCTCCTTTTAGATGACTATAAAGCACGAAGTGTGGCTAAATCATTAGACATTGCGGTAACTGGTACATTAGGCGTGCTGTTGAGAGCTAAAAAAACGGGTTAAAAATCGCGTAGAACCTAAACTAGTTAAGATACAACAGACAATTTTTCTATCCCTGCATAGATAAAAAGCAATGCTAACAAAAAAAGGATGATATAAATGGCTAATTTAATTTTGCCTCTCTATCTTTTCGTGCTTGAATAAAACTTTTAACAAAGTACACTATAGCTAACATAGAACTGGTAAGCATAAGCAATACCCTAAAAATTGCTCCGGAATCACTTCTGCCAATTGCACCCGTTAGGGGTTTTACGAGACCAATCGCAATAAGCAAAGTGATTACTACGGCAATGTGAGCGATGATTTTATTCTCTTTTTTAACCCCAGGATAGCAAAGCAGGAGCAATACCCCCGCAACGGTCGGTATCAGTGCGGTAAACGAAGGTGAATCCGAACTGAGATAGCCCCAAAGAGACAGGCCAATCAGTAAAATAGCGTTGACAAGACTAGCGGTATATGATTTCATAAAACTAAAATTTAGTGGTGATACTTGTTCCAAAAGTTCTTGACAATCCATAAGAAGCGGGAAGAGCAGAGCCGCTTACTGCATTGCCGAAGCTTAAATAAATAACATCAGTGGTATTTTTAGCCCAGAGGGTGAATTCAAGGTTTTTATTGCCAACAACTATTCGGCTGTTCTACACTCCGTAGGCATTTTGCAATGTTTGGATTGTTAACATGAATGTCGATTTACCAGCACCGTTCTGACCCAATAATCCAAATATTCATCTACCAATGATTAGCCATACATTGTTAAGTGTTTGTATCTCATTGGAGGATATTTTTGATAAATTTTTGATCTATGACTTTATGTTTATCTATTTTTTTAAGTGGTTTCGATTATTGTAAACTGATAGCCTGATAGTATGTTTTAAATCGTAGATAATAAAGAATCGGAGAGCTTGCCAACTTGTTAAATTTAAAATTCTCTATGTTTTAAACTTGTGCGAAACAAGTTTGAAGAACGCTCCGGTACAGAGGCTGAAATTATTGATAAAATCATCGGTGACCAAAGAAACAGGTACCCTAATTTGAGGACATTCATGAACACCATCCGGTGGGTCAATTATACTGGCTCGCAGTGGAGGAGCCTGGACAGTAAATATCCTCTCTGGCAGTGTGTGTATTATTACTTCAGGAAATGGAAAAGGACCAGGGTTTGAGAGCAACTCCGGGATGAGTTGGCGATGAAGGAAAGAAAGAGCCAAAAAGAAGGAAGCAACTCTCAGCTTGCCAGCTTTTGATCGTTAAAGCATCAAGATTGTAAATTTTATCATTGAGGAGACGGGTATAGATGGCGGCAAGAAGGTAAATGGAAGAAAAGGCATCTGGCAGTAGATACTTTGGGCTTACCCTGAGCCATCTATATTTCAGCGGCCAATGTATCCGACAACCAGGGAGGTTGTGCATTGATAGATAGGCTCAAAGGCAAGGGGCCTCGTATGAGAAGATTGCGGCAGATCACAGGTATAAAGAGGGTTTCTTAGATTACGTAAGAGTCAAGTCCAACCGGAAGGTGAGAGTCGTACAAAGGCCAGAATCAGCTCGTAGCTTTGTTCCAGAAAAAAACAAATAGCCAGTGGAAAGAACCTGTGGATGTATGAATGGTAGAAGGAGACTGGGTAGAGATTATGATAAAACCACAGAATTTTCTGAAGCTATGTTGCAAATTGCGGTAATATCGTTCCTGTTGCATAGAGTTGCTGTATGGTAGTTTTAAAATATAGCCTAAGAATATTTTAAAATTTACTCAACTATTAATTGTTTCATAGAAGTTTGTACTTGCCCCCTAAATAGCCGATCATAGTTAAATTTTTAAAATCGTCTAGTTATTTATTTAGCGAACCAAGGTACTCCGAGGGAAGCCTGAACTAACAGAACTGGTAAATTAACCTTTAATTCATCCAATAGTACATATAATAAAT
>CAYMEI010000127.1:0-2098 GCA_964389605.1 uncultured Candidatus Saccharibacteria bacterium
GATTGGCTGAAGTGCAAGTATAGTCATTTAGTTTTTTTGCTATTGTAGTTTTTCCGGAGAGTATAGCACCCCCAATTAAGTAGTATGTCTGTGCTGAGTTTGTAAACTACGATTAAATTAGTTATCCTATTTTGTTTAATAAATTATCTACCTCTTCTTTCTCCAGTGTTCTATCCGCATAAATACTCAAATTAACAGTATACTTGCTTAAATTTCCAGACTTAAATTTGTCTGAAACTTCAAAACTAATTTGTCCATCAAAGTCCAGAGTGCTAATCTTGCTTTCCACTGCATCTATTACTTCTTGTGTGCTTAATTGTGTTTCTATGTTTAAATCTCTTTTTACAACAGGGAATTTAGGTACGCCCAAAAAGATAATCTCTTTGGGGTTTTGTGTTATGTCCAGAAAAGGGAGTTCCAAGTAGGCAATATTTAACCCTTTTGATTTTTTTGTTGTAAATATCTTTATATCATTAACAGGAAGATTGTATCCGGTAATCTGTCCAACTGTCAGAACTTTTCCCTTAAATTCTCTTAAAAGTTCTTCGGGGTCAGATTTTTTTGCATACAGAATTCCAACATGTTTTTTTTCTTCTCCCATGTCAAAGGGAACCTGTTCTTTTTTGGAAGATCTAAAAACTTTTCCTATCTCAAAAAAGGCAAATTCTTCAAAAAAACCCCTGTTTTGCTCTAGCGTGTCAATCAGGTTGGCCAGCAGAACCGGCCTTAAATACTTGTCATCAGGGTTAATAGAATTTATTATTGTGACAAGTTCATCATTATTAATACCCAACTCTTTGAGCCTTGCTTCGGATGCAAAATTGTAGGAGTATATCTCATCAAACCCGGTAGCGGACAGGGCTTTTTGAAACTTTCTTTCTATAATTAAATCTATGTCTTTTTGAACAACTGTACTTTGTGCATCTAAGAAAGGTTCTGCCTGAATATCTAAACCTGTAATTCTGCCCATTTCTTCAATAAAGTCCTCGGGTATCTGTAGATCTTCTCTGAACGGATGAGTTTTAAATATAATAAAATCTTCATTCTGGAATACAAACACAAAAGAAAAAATATCTTTAAACTTATTAAAGTCTACACTCTTTCCTAAAATATTCTGAGCTTTTTCCTTGTTGACAGTTATTTTTTGCGGGGGATTTTTTTGTGTATTATTTGTTAACTGCAAAAGTCTTGAGCCATGCTCTTCAAGGTATTTTTTAGTCAGGAGTATGTTGTAGTTAGACAGCTTGTGTTCAAATCTAAAACTTGCCTCGGATCTTAAATTATGTCTTTTTGCTGTTTTTCTGATTGTGGGTCCATGAAAATTGGCTAGCTCCAGATAAATATCCTGGGTGTTCATATCTACTTCTGTACTTTTACCACCCATTACACCTGCTATTGCTACTGGAATATCATTTATTGTAATAACCATATCTTCATCAGATAAGATTCTTTGAGTATCATCAAGTGTCTGGATGTTTTCGGAATCACCCGCCTTTCTTACAGAAAATCTGGGTGAGTCTCCAAATATATTTTTTACTTTTTGTACATCAAAGGCATGTACAGGTGTTCCAAAAAGCAACATCAGCTTATTTGTAAAATCTACAATTTTATTTATTGAGCGCATTCCTGATGCCATTAGAAACGAAATATCCCATATGTCAGATGGTTCATTTTTAATATTTATGTGAAACAGAGAGTATAATTCAACATTACTATCAATAGAGTCAATCAGTGAACCATCTGAGCTGCCAAGACCGCTATCCATGTCAATATCATAAAGTTTCTGTATCTCCAGATTAAAAATAGAAAGATCGGGCTCTATTCCTAGGATTCTGCTGATTTCCAGTACTACGCTAAGGTAGCTTAGGCAGTCCGATCTATTGCTAAGTGCCTTGTTGTCAATTTCTATTATCCAGTCGTTGAATTCTGGGAATACTTCCAAAAAGTTTCCCAAGCCTCTATTTTCAAAAAGCCATACACCTGAATGGTCCGTAGATATACCAAGCTCTCTTCTGGAGGCTAGCATGCAGTCGGATATAACCCCTCTGAGATCTTTTTTTTCAAGAATGACTCCAGTTGATGGAACTGTCTGGTCTTC
>CAYMEI010000128.1:0-2004 GCA_964389605.1 uncultured Candidatus Saccharibacteria bacterium
GCAAATTTAAACGATCGACATTCATCCGATACGGAAAGCTTTATGCTCTTTAATGAAACGGATAAATGGCCGGAGGCAACATATGAAGAGCGCTTACAATTGGAAGAGTTGGCACAATTTAAAGCCAAAAGCTACTTTTACTTTCTAAGTCATGATAAACGACTACCTGACGAAGTAAGACTGGAAATGGCCATGTGGGGGTACCCAAAAGATGAATTTGAAGACAATAATCACTTTCCACCCTGGCTTTATGCGCGTGAAGGAAGACGTATGATTGGAGAATATGTATTTACTCAACACGACGGTAGTCCGGCTAAAGAAAGTGTGAGAGCACCAGCACATGAGACATCTATTGCAGTTGGAGATTATAATTTTAATAGTCATGGCTCACATTTGGATAGTACAGGACATAAAGTAGGAATGCTTAAGAATAAACCTGTAGTTCCTTATCAGGTTCCTTATGGGGTAATTTTACCCAAAAAAACAGATAACTTATTGGTACCGGTAGCTGTATCAGCTAGTAGAATCGGATTTTCCACCTTAAGACAGGAACCTACCTGGACAGCCATGGGTCAGGCTGCAGGAATGGCAGCAGTTATAGCACTGAATCAGGATAAATATCCAAAAGAAATTGACATTGTTCAACTGCAAACTAAACTACATGATGCTGACGCTATAACATTTTATGTTTCCGACGTGCCGCCTGAATCAAAATATTTTAATGCTGTTCAATTTTTGGGCAACAGAGGATTCTTTCAAAAACTTTATCCTAATACATTAAAATCTGAGGCTGGCAAACAAATATATTGGCAACACAGTAAAGCTTTTTCATTTCATGGTACATCTAATCAACTTGACACTTTGTCGCCTCCCCCAATTGCATATGCGCAACATAGGGCAGCTTTTACTTATCATGACATAAAGCCTCAGTTTATAATATCTGATGAGCTTAAAAATGAGTGGTTAGAACGAGCAAGTGATTTATTTGGAGATTCAATAAAAAATAAAATAGCCGGAATTGAAAATAATATTGAGACAAGAGGAGATTTTATTTTAGAACTTTTTAAAACAGTTAGTATTATTCCTGATTCCAAGTTGTAAAAAATTTCACAATGATTAAAAAATACTTAAATATTCTGGTTTTAACTTTTGGAGTAAACTTTGTTTTTGCACAAACAAGCAATGAAGTTATTACTAAAGATTATGATGTAGTTATTTGCGGTGCCACACCAGCAGGAATTGCAGCCGCGATAAATGCTGCAGAAGAAAACATGAAGGTTGCCTTAATTGAGGACCATGCCCGTATAGGAGGAATGTTGGCTTCAGGAATGGGAAATCTTGATGTTTGGTCAAAGGAATCTCTTGGTGGTACTTTCATAGAATTTTTAACCGCAGTGGGGAAATTATATGAAGTGGATAGTGCTGTTTATACATTTGGTTCTGAAGTAGCCCTTAAAGCATTTGAAAGAATGCTGAAGAGCCAATCGATTGATATATTCACTGAATTCCGGTTGCAATCTTCAGCTGTTGAGAAAGTGAATGATGAATTTAGCAGGATTAAGTCTGTAGATGTTGTGGATCTTAATAATGGTCATCAATATATTTTTCAAGGAAAAGTTTTTATTGATGCTACTTACGAAGGAGATCTTTTGGCAATGGCGGGAGCCGATTATCGCGTAGGCTCGGAAGGTAAAGATATTTTTAACGAACCAAGTGCTCCTGATGAAACTAAAAATCATGTCATGGGATATAATTTTAGGGTTTTAGTTACAAAAGATCCGGAAAAAAAGGTACCCTTTGATAAGCCACTTTATTATAATCCTAATGAATCTTTCCCGAAATTAATTGAAGCTGCAAAAAAGAATGAAATTACGAAGTTGCAAAATCAATTGATTCAAATTCTGCCTGCTGGCCCAGATAAGTTTAATCTTAATGACTACAAAAGTTCAAAATATGAAGGCTTTAATGTGTATAATGAATCTGATGACTGGCCGGAAGCTACTT
>CAYMEI010000129.1:0-1981 GCA_964389605.1 uncultured Candidatus Saccharibacteria bacterium
GCAGAGATTGTTATCCATGCGCAAAATAAAGATAAGAATCCTTTAGCCAAGATCAGTACCAACAATGCTTACTCTTTTAACGAATGGGGAGGTGACAAACTTAACGCTTTTACCAGCCAGGAAGACAGTGTTTTCTGGGACTTCTATAATGAAAATGTTGATAAGTTTAGTGAGAATGACTCACTTGTGTCGTTGATGTTTGAAAAAAATCAAAACATTTTGGATAAAAAGACAGAATTCGTACGTCAAAACGTCAATTCTTATTATTCATTCTGGCTTTTCAGGACAGAAGTAGCCTATCATAAGAACCTAACTGCTGATAACCTGCTCAGTATTTTTAATTTATTTCGAGGCACTTTACGGCACAGTAAAGAGGGAAAAGTTGTAGAGCAAATTATTAGGGGTAGAAGTTTACAGAAAAAAAAGAATGCGCCCCATTTCACCGCAGTGGACACTAAAGGTCAATCAGTTGCTATAGAAGATTTCCGGGGTAAGTACATCTTACTTAACTTTTGGGCTTCCTGGTGTGCGCCATGTATTCAAGAAATGCCACAGATTCAACAAATTAGGGTTAAGTACCCAAAGGAACAACTAGAAGTTTTGTTTTTTACGTTGGATGAGGATACTTCTGCATTTGAAAGGTCTGTAAAGAAGAATGATATCGGATGGGGAAGGCATTTCTTTGCTAGCAATGACCATATCAGAATATTCGGGGCACAGGCAATTCCCCAAGTTTACTTGATAAACCCAGTGGGTGAGATCTTGTACAATAGGGATGAGGAAAAGGATTATGACTTAAAATTCCTGTTAGAATTTCTGAATTGGGAGTTGCAGTAATTATATAATAAATACCTGCTGAGTTCATTTATATGGATTGTGATAGGTATTATGAAACCCTCAAATAAACACTGAGGTGTGATGATATTGCATCGGGAATGCCGATCTTGACAAAAAGGCAAAAGCAAAGCCCGCGCAACTTTGCTCATGCCTCTTACAGGCCGTATCCGAAAAGCCTCAAAGAGAGTAGGGATACAACTTAAATTTTATTATCATGAAAAAGAAGTTTATGAATTTTTTGGATAAATTAAGTCGTAGTGAAATGCGCACAATTATTGGCGGATATAGCGGTGGTGGTGGATCTTGCACTTGCTTACAAGGTGACCCTGATGGTACATGCACGCAGAATGGTGATGTTTCAAACACCGGCAACTGTGCATGTACAAGTGATAGGGCTCCCACTTCTTATACACTTAATTCTGATGATTGCTAGCCACCATTTTTCTATCAACTTTTACCTGGCTTCTCAAACCAGGTAATTCCTTATTAAACACAAATATGACCTATTCATACATTACATACCTACTTCTTTACATTGGGTTTTCCATCCCATCTTCTGGTCAAGAAACCGTCACGCTCGAGGCTGATATATCAGGTATAGATAGACCAATGGTTTATCTGTATGAGCTCCAGAGCAACTCTTCGTCAAGCCTTATCGATTCTACACAAGCCGATCAGGGTGTTTTCAATTTTAGTAGAAAGCACGATTATCCCTGGTTTTATAGGATCAAAATTGATGGTGTGAGTGGTGGTCTTCAGTTGGTCTGGGACAATAATATCAAAATAAAGGGCAACTGCGATAGCCTGTGGATGTCCAAAATCAGTGGGTCAGAAGCTACCGATCTTTGGATTAAGAATCAGGAAGAGAACATTGACCCTCTCAGGACGCAATTGCTTAATTTGACCCTTGCCATGAATAAGGCACAGAGTGACCAAGATTCGGTTAGGATAGATAGTATCACTTCCCACCAAAAAATCATAATAGAAAAAGGCAATCAATATGGTCGAAGCTTGATTGAAAATAATCCATCATCTTTTGTCGCACTTTTCACGCTAGAGCATCAGGCGAAACGGCTGGAAGTAGAACAAACCAAAATGTATCTGGATAAGCTGAGGCCGCATTGGGAAACGCATCCCTTATTTA
>CAYMEI010000130.1:0-1919 GCA_964389605.1 uncultured Candidatus Saccharibacteria bacterium
AAAATTTGTTTTATTTTTTCTTATTCATTATAATAAAGCGAGAAATAGGGTTTTATGGAAAATAATAACACTAACACACAAAACGAAAAAAGATTTACAAAAGGTGAACTGATGCTCTTTGTTGGGTTTATAGTCTCTATATTTGCACTAAGTCTACCATGGAGTATCAGGGATCAGGTATACGGCGAAGAGGTATTTAAGCTACTTGGTGTCTTGGCTTCAATATTTGGTGGTGTGTTGTTGTTTCTGCCTTATATAGACTATGAGTTACATAAAATATCCAAAGTGTCCGAGCAAAACGAAAAAAGACTAACCGCTATCCTTGGTATATCTACAGGTATATGCATAATGATAGTATTTCTATTCTCAATAGGACCGATATTGACAGAAGGATTATCCTCTGGCTTTATCATTGGGATTATATCGTCTATAATACTATTATTAGGGGTTTCTATGTATAATACAGAGAATGATCTGGGGCTTTATATCCCATCCATCAAACTTGAGTCCCCAAAAACACAAACAAAAACACAAGATGATGGCAATAAGTCATATAAGCAGCAGGAGAATAAACTCGGCAAACATGAAAGAGAACCTCCCGCAAAACAAAATACGGAATACGAGGAAAATATGGCTATAAAAAAATATCAAGACTCTGCATCAGGTACCACTTCACATAAAAATACACCCTCTCAGGATCTAGACTTAAATAATCAAAAAAATCATACCGAAACCACAAAAAACCGACAAAATCAGTAGAATCAAATGCCACCACATTGGAACACATTCTACTGAACATAGATGAATTTAAGATAAAAAACCAGAGGAACCTGCTTTGTGTCTACAATTATAAATTTCAAAAGTATGCTCTGGCAAAACACCTGCTGAACATGCGAGATGATTATTTATTGTTAGATCACGAGCCCAATGAGTTGGCAGATTGTAAGCACATAAACCTGAACTCCGTCAAGATATTTTTAGACATAGACAGTGTCCTGCACCCGGATAATTTCTCCAGCAGAGAGTGGAAGCATATTGCAAGATTTTTTACTCTGGATAAATTTATAAAACTCTTCCCTTTTAAGACATTTGATGCAAATTACAGTAAAACTAGGCTGGGGAGGGTTTTGAAAAGCTGGCTTCTGGTTCTCAGTAATAATCGTATTTCTTTTTACGATATACAAAAATTTTCGAGTGAGGCTACAATATTTGGATACTACCTTGTAAATTCAGGACTGAAGTCTCGCTATATACAGGAAGTATCTAATGTATTTTCTGGAAAAACAAAAAAAGTAATAGTAGACCTGCATGAATTATATTTTACAAGTCTAAGGTACAGTAAGAAACTTAAAGAAGACATCACTCTGCAAATCATGCACCACAAGAAGGCACAGTTAACAATAAATAAGCACGAATTGAATACTGAAGATACAAACCTTTTTTTAACACTTTTACTTAATTATCTTTTAAAAAAACAATATATAACCAATATCGCTATACACCTAACTCATGCCATATACCCCACAGTATTAAGATATATTAATAAGTTCAGTAAAAAAGTTTTTATTATTGACGCAGATCTACTCGATACATACCCAAGACTACTGAAAAACACTGACCAGATTATAATATTTAAAAACACCTATAGTAAAATTAAACAGATGGGATTAACGATACCGGGCATACATAAATTAAGCACAAAAGAGTGTATATTTTTTGATAAGAATACCAGAGAACAGGTAATATTAACAATCTGATGAAGCATAAATCACTCTACCTGTTTATATAATCTTTCCCTTACCCATACTTTAAAAATCAGATCCGCTCACTACTTAACAGAGCTATTACAGTGGCGGGATTCTCTCGCCCTCCTGTAGCGTACAGTTACTATTAACTTTTTTATCTTTTTAGATATTTAA
>CAYMEI010000131.1:0-1799 GCA_964389605.1 uncultured Candidatus Saccharibacteria bacterium
CGTTATTTACTAATTTTGCTGGTAGTTATTCTAGCGGGAAGAATATCGTTAAGGGTGGGGATAACCTCCTTGACGATGTATTCAACACACAGAAAGCGGTAGTAAGCAAGTACAAAGGTGGTACGATATCAAGAGCAAGTAGACAGGCAAAAGGAGTCTTTGGTGAAATGGGAACTGATATCCATTTTATGGAAAAAGGTTATGAACCTTTACATATTAGAAAAGAAACTTTGTTAGACGGTTGGGGTGAAACAGGAATTGACCATATCTTTAAAAAGAATGGTAAGTATTATATTGTTGAGTCTAAGTTTAAAGGATATGCAAAACTTGGCAGTACAGCTGATGGCCCTCAAATGAGTAAAACATGGATTGAGGGTTCAAATAGACTGTCAAGAATAGTTGGAAAAGATGTTGCTGAAGAAATAATTGATATGGGATATATTAGGATTTTATCAGAAATTTTACCTGATGGTAATGTTATATTATCAACTTTAGATGAAAACGGTAAAATAACAGGAATATTTTAATCTTCATATATGAGAGATATTATTAAATCAAGATCATATTACGAACAGGAAATTGCTAATAGAGAATCGTCAGAACTTAAACGTTTAGATAAGTTTAAGAAAGGATTAATCCCTCCAGACAGGATTCAATCAGTAAAAGTTGATATGGCAAAAAATCAGCTTTATCTTTCAATATCTAAATATTCTATAGGCTTGCCATTAGAATATTTAATACCTAACTTCAATAAATCACTATTATATTTCAAAGAACATTGGGCAGGTTATTGGAAATTAAAAAATACAGAAGGAAAGGAATATGACCAGTATATTTTATCTGCATATGATGAGATGCTCTGGATGCTTTCTTTGGGATATTTATTAAACTTTCCTGATGAAAGTTTCTCAAAATTGGTTGAAGTGATAGACCGAGACAATGTAAAAGACCACCTATTTGAATTTATCATAAGGGCAAAACTGCCTGAACGGAAACCCTTAAAAGAAGAAAGCTATCGAGAATACTTTGGAGTGCCAAAAGTATTTGAGAAATTGCGCCAGGCAATTACTGAGCCGAATAAGGGGAAATCACAAGAATTAATTAAAATATTTTTGGAAAAAGAATGGTACCATAACCATAAAGAAGCTGGTTGGTACAATAGTCATAAAAGCAAGCATAACACCTATTTTGGATATTGGAGTTTTGAAGCTGCAGCAGTAACATGTATAATGGATTTAGATGATAGCAGTTATCGGGACAATGAATATTACCCAAAAGATTTAGTTGATTATTACAGGTCATAAAAATGAAGCTAACTAAAACACATTATTGCTAGTTTTTGGACAAACGAGAAAAGCTGTCACTTATCGTAGCTAAATTGACCAACAATCCTAACTACGAAACTTTGAAATCTCAATACTGTTAGTTACTGAAAGATTAGCCGGAAAGTGATAAAGAAGAATTGGAAAAAGTCTTTGCCTTTTTAGATCAGCTAAGTAGAGAAGAACTTTTGAAAGTAGCAGAAAGATCGAGAGATCGGAACCATGCTTAACTGTTTACATAATAGACTGAATTTTCCTTTTAGCCACAAAAGCATCAATCACCGAAAATATATGCTGCCTGTCATCATCTTCAAACTTTGAAACTTCCAAAATACGTTTTTGAATATCCTTGTCCATCTCTACATCTGTTTTACCCGTAAGGTAATCGAGAGATATATCTAAAATATCCGTACCAACTGGTAGTAGAAACCACCACCTACCAGCCCGGTAAATTGCTTTACATCAATGAAAACGTGG
>CAYMEI010000132.1:0-373 GCA_964389605.1 uncultured Candidatus Saccharibacteria bacterium
AAAAGAGGTAATCAAAGGATTTATTTCGACATTTAAAAGTTTTACTTAGATCAAACCAATATAGAAAGATCTCAACGAATACAACAATTATAAGAGATATGAGTAGTAACATCCCGGCAAGATAGCTAACAAAACTAATATAACTATTTCCTCCCCTTTTTCTTACTTTTCTTTTTCTTCTTTTTTCCTTTTTTAGAAGCTTTATTCTTATCTGACTTTACTTTCTTTTCTCCACTACTCTGCTGTTTTACAGAATCTTTAGCTTCTGGACCTCTCTCCAAAATCAATTTGCTAAAGAATGTTTGAATTTTAGAAAATACATTTTTGATAGCACCTAGTACTCCCAAACCGAAAGTTTTCTTTTTATCCTCTT
>CAYMEI010000132.1:383-1777 GCA_964389605.1 uncultured Candidatus Saccharibacteria bacterium
CTACACTATCATCTGTCACTGGCGAATCCGTGCGCTTCTTTTCTTGTTTAAAATTGTCTTTAGAAGAATCCCACTCGGCATTAATCTTAAGATCTGCATTTTGTAATGCAGTTTTACTAACCTTTAAATTTAAACTTAAAGCTATCTCACCGCTCTCCCCAACAAAGTTTACAACAGGTACATTTACTCCCATATGCTCTTCCTCGACAAAATCATCTTCATGCTCAGGGCGAATTATTAAATAAAATAGAAGTGCAGGGAAGTTAAATAATAAAACAAATACAAAAAGACTTAGTGAGGCAATTTTGTTTTTATATCTTCTTTGCGCATCTATCAACACCCAAAAGGAAAATACTACCCATAACAGTGCAACATAACCCCCCAAGCCAATTAAATACACTGAAGAGTCTACTTCGGTTTCCAAAAGATCTAAAAAGAAATCTAGCATGTTATGTCCTTTAATTATTAATATAAAAATACCAGAGGAGGGACTCGAACCCTCACGAGGTTTAACCCTCATCGGATTTTGAGTCCGACGTGTCTACCAGTTCCACCACTCTGGCTCCTGGGCATTGTGTTATTTTACTATAAAATCTTCCGTCTCGAAATACTACGCTTGCTCAATATCAGTAAATTTTTGTGTAGCTCCATAGAAGTTTAATACAAATCTTCCTGTAGGTCCGTTCCTGTGTTTTGCTACAGAAATATCAATTTTCTTTAACTCTGCATCTTCCTCTGTATCATCCATATCACGACTTAAGAACACTACAATATCTGCATCCTGCTCAATAGACCCTGATTCTCGGAGATCCGAAAGCATCGGAACATTATCCGTTCGATTCTCCACGGCCCTGTTTAACTGAGATAGGGCTATTACTGGAATATCAAGTTCTCTTGCCAAGATTTTTAGCGATCTAGACATCTCTCCGACCTCTAGAGCACGATTATCACGCAAAGCACCACCACCCTGCATCAACTGCAAATAGTCGATTAAAATAAGATCTAAATCATGTTCCATAGCAAGTTTTCTAGCCTTACTTCTAAGCTGCATAACTGAAAGACCAGGGGTGTCATCGACATAAATGCTGGCTTCGGCAAGCTCCGCCGCACCTTCGTTGTAACCTTTGTAATCATTTTCAGAAAGTTTACCCATCTTAAGTCTCCATAAATCAATTTGAGTTTGCTGAGCTAACATCCTTGTAATCACCTGCAGTGCAGGCATCTCCAATGAGAATACTGCTACTGATTTCTTTTCATTCACTCCAATGTGTCTAACTAAATCAAACCCCAAAGCACTTTTACCTACACTTGGCCTTGCAGCGATTATAATAAAGTCAGATTTGTGTAACCCTCCTAGTTTTTTATCCAAAGCATTAATACCTGTAGGCACTCCC
>CAYMEI010000133.1:0-1750 GCA_964389605.1 uncultured Candidatus Saccharibacteria bacterium
GTGTAAGCTATATGAGCTTTCTGTTTCTGGGAGATTTTGGGTGGGTTTTATAATAAAATTACTGCTTGTCCTAAAATCAGCGGAGGTCTTTTGCCGGCAGGTCTTATGATTTCTGCTAAAAATTCATCTTCTCCAATCCTTTCTCCTGCTATCCTAATTTCTATACCCTCTTTTATCTTGATTTTTTTTCTTGGTTGATGTGCTTTTCTTAGAGATACAATCCATCTTTTACCCTGAAGATCTTTAAGTACAAATACTTCTGGCGATTTTATGTTTATGATTTTGCCCGCCAGTATTCCTTTGCTTGGTCTAACCCACGCCATCTGTCTATTATAACTTAAATGTTTGTAAAAGGGTAGACTTTTTGCCATAGCTTCATTTAAAGTCTCAGCTGTTCTTGTGTGGTATAAAAATACACCCAGAATCCCTGTTGATGTGATACCAAAAAGAAGAGCTGTCAGGATACTGAATTTATATCCTTTTCCGGTATGCCTAAAGCTAAACAGCCCAAGAGTTATAAATAAAAACACAACCCCAAACCAAAGGTAAGGAAATTTAGTTATTAAAAATTTCAGACGGCTATTTTCTATTTTTCCATAAATTTCCCAGTCTAGATCAAAAATGGAATATAAGATAATACTAAAACCAATGCCTGAAATAAAAATAATAAAACTTATGGCAAGCCACAATCCAATTTTTTTGATAATAAATAACCATCTGGGTTTTAGCTTAACCTCATCGGTTTTTAATTTCTGTAATATCTGGTTTTTTATTTCTGACATTGATTTTTAAAAATTAAAACTCAAATCCTGACTTCTTTGCTTCTTCTTTAAATTTACCCTTAGCTCTATTTATATATGTTGCTACTGTTCCCATCGGAATCTTCATAATATCTGAAATTTCTGTGTAGTCTTTTTCTTCCAAGTACTTCAGTATTAAAACATTTTTATATTTTTCATCCAATTTTTCAAGAATTTTTTCTATGTCCCGCTCAGTTTCATTATCTATCACTGTCTTTTTGACATCCTCATCCGATTCCACAACACTTAAAAGGCTTTCTGCATCTTCTGTACTCAAATTAATAATACAGTCATTCTTTTTTTTGCGTAGCTTATTGACTGCTAGGTTGTGAGTTATTCTGTATGCCCAGGAAGAGAATTTTAAGCCTGAATCAAATCCATGAATGTTTTCATAAATTTTTATAAAGGCTTCCTGTAGAGTATCAGAAAGCTCTTCTGAATCTCTTGTATAAATTCTTGTCAGATATCTTTTAAGTTTTTGCTCGTATCTGTCTATTATGCAACCAAAATACTCCGATTCATGCAAAGAAAGCTGTATAATTTCCTCATCAGTTTTATCATGGCATGCATTCTGGTTCATTAACACTGGTAGTCTATTTTCATTTTTGTAAAATGAAAAGCAATCTTGGGCTGGAATTAAATACTCATTATAAGTAAGGTATTGCTAGCCCCCCACCCATCTTTACCATGGGCAACCACAAAGAACACAGTCCAGTATATTAACACACTTGCTATAAAATCCACCTGAAATCTTCCTAGACACTTTCTAGCATATGCCTCTATGGTCTACACAACAGATTTAACAAAGGCAGAGCTCAGAGTAATTGAACTTTTTTTAACAGAAACATATCTTTCAAGAAGACCTCCTAGGTGGAGTAAGCACCAGATACTCAGAAATATTCTACCAGCTCGTAAATGGTTGCAGGAGGGCAGATTTACCTCCATGCTCT
>CAYMEI010000134.1:0-1738 GCA_964389605.1 uncultured Candidatus Saccharibacteria bacterium
AACTGGTTAGAGCGCTGCCCTGTCACGGCAGAGGTTGCGGGTTCGAGTCCCGTCATCCCCGCAAACAAAAATACTTTATAGCATAATAAACTTAAAACATATCCATCCATGGTATTTTTAAGGAAGAATTGAAATCTGGAAAATAGCAGGTGTAGCTTAGATTAAAATGACAGTGGAGCTAGTGGCAATAATTTTTGTAGTTTTAACTGGAATAGTAATACTTTTTCAGGTGTGTCTTGCACTAGGTGTGCCTTGGGGATCAGCATCTATGGGTGGAAAATTTCCAGGCAAGTATCCTCCTGAGATAAAAGTTGTTGCATTGATAAACGCATTAATACTAGGATTAATTACTATGATTGTTCTGTCTAGATCAGGAATGATTTTTACAGGCTTAATGCCTTTTTCACAAATTGCTGTCTGGGTAGTTGTAGTGTTTTTTACCCTTGGAACTGTAATGAATACTATTACCCCCAGTAAAATTGAACGGATTTGGGCACCGGTAGCCTTAACTCAGATGGTTACGAGTATTATCATTGCATTGAGTTAAAAAGCTGGCAAGTTAGTATTGATCTTAGGAGTAATGTCTGAAACATTCAATCAGTCTTCGCATTCAATTAGTCGTTTAGTTCGACTGGGAGGTTATTCTGCTTTTATACAGGCTTCTTCTGTGGTGTTTGCTATTGCAGGTTATTTTATATGGCCCCATGTTTTTACTGATGCAAAAGTTGTTTTAGAGGGTATTAATGACAATCCACCGGTATTTTTTATGAAACTTGATCCTGTGGTTCTTGTTGGCACTCTTTTGCAACTTCCAGTCTGGCTTGCTCTTTGGGTAGCTCTTAAAAAAAACAGATTCTGGATTGTCTTTGCTGGCACTGTCAATTGGATTTATTTCAACTGTGGCAGTCTTAACAGTCAGGCCATTGATTGAGCTTTATTTATTATCATCACTTTATTCATCGGCAGATTCACTTAGTGAAAAAGAGATATATCTTGGAGCAGGAGAGGCTTTGTTGTCCCAGTTTCATGGAACTTCCTAGTCTATAAGTGTAATGTCTGGTGGGCTTGCTGCAATAATATTTGGGTTTTTAATGCGCAGAAGTTCATATTTTCGCCAAAGAACAGTGATTACAATGATAGGCAGTGGAGTAGGTGCACTATTTGTACTTGTGCCAGCTGTGGGGGTGATTATGCTTTTCTTTCTGGTAACAACAGGAGGTGTTTTAGCCAGCATTTTTACAGGAGCTGATTTACTTCGTCTAAGTAAGCAGTCTATACAATATACAAGTTCTTCTGATTGAAAATATAATGAGTTTTGTTTATAGCATTAATGAGCAAGGCTATGAGCCATACCCCGCCCATACAGTAATGCTGTAAATAGAAATGTGATTTATGTGTAATGGTAGGCTTTAGAAGGGGCGGACGCTGAAAGCGGACGGGCTAGTCCCTATATTCAAGTGATAGTAGCGAAGCCTGACGGGGTGGATAATTCCCCTTTCTTACACCTTAACAGGCTGGGCGGACACGGGTCCACCCCTGCAATAATAATACAACTGGATATTAAGGGCGGGAGAACCCCGCCCCTACAATTATATAATAGTAGCGAAGCTAATTCCCCTTCCCGTAACCTTAACAGGCGGCTAAAGCACGCCTTAAGCGGTTACACCTTAACAGGCGGCTAAAGCACACCCAAAGCTACTTTAGAGGGGAATTATCTGCCTCACGACTCTCAAGAAGG
>CAYMEI010000135.1:0-1735 GCA_964389605.1 uncultured Candidatus Saccharibacteria bacterium
ACAGATTTTTCCAGTACACAACAGTGCCTGCACTGTAATGTCTACAGGTTTATTGCAAGAGGTCTGTTGGTGCTGTTGGGAGTGTAGGTTAATAGGGGCTGGGGTGCGAGGGTGGGGGCTAGAGGGATGATATGGATAAAAATATCAGAAAACTGTAGATCAGATTTTCATATGCTTACCTAGATCATAATGCTGATTTTAACAGTATAAGATCAGAAAGAAATGCACGAGATAGAAAGCTGGCAATAACAATAATATAACTCAGAAGAATAATCGTATTGAAATATATTATTCTTAGCCCTGGCAGTATTCTCCAATTAATGTATTGGTAAATTTTTTTGGCTCCTGAACAGGAAAAATACTCTTAGTGCATCTACAACATGGGAATCCACTTGATTTAACAATAAAATTATCTAGGTAGTCAATATTTACCTCCAATGATAGATTATCTAGAGATTCTTGAATAAATATTTTAATTTCATTGGTCTGGGTAGAGTCGTCTTTCTGGTTATGCAAGTCATGCTCTTCTGTACTCTGATTAAAATCTGAGCATCCTTTTACTTTTAAATCCGGATAGTCCTGCTTAAAGACAAAGTCAAAGTAGGATCCAAAGCAAGCTCCACGGTTTAAAATCAGAATAATCTCCTGTTTTTGAGCACTGTGGCACATACTTTGCAGATTTTTCAATGCATTTTCTGAGATTGAAAGATTCACAACCATACACTAAAAAATATCCAGTGATTATGAATAAAACCGAGCAAGCCAGAGACTGGTTTCTGCGTGCTAAAAAATGTACTAGGTGTGAGATTAGGAATACCTGTAGCCAGGTTGTACCGGGGGCTGGTAATAGTACTGCCGAAGTTATGTTCCTAGGCGAAGGTCCTGGTCAAAAAGAAGATGACAAGGGTCTCCCGTTTGTGGGGCATGCAGGGAAGTTTTTGGATACAATGATAGAGAGCAATGGATTAAGCCGAAAAGATGTGTTTATTACAAATGTGGTCAGATGCCGCCCACCGGATAACCGCGACCCCCTAGAAGAAGAAATCGGTAATTGTTCTTTGTGGACAGAAGAGATAATAAAAATCATAAAGCCCAGTATAATAGTTACACTTGGCAAGTTTGGAATGGGATACTTTGGGATCAAGGAAAAGATATCTAAAATTCACGGGAATATTTTTTTATTAAATGATTATACCGTAATTACTTTGTATCATCCAGCCGCCGCACTGCATAATCCTAACTTAAAACCAGTTTTAATTGCAGATTTTGCTAATGTTAAAAAATTTATCTCCGGAGATCATGATGGTCTGACCATTCATGATAAAAAAATACAACATACTGCAGATGCAAATCATAATAATACCGAAATTCAAGGTCAGGATACTGCTAAAGAAAATACTTCAGAAGCATCCCGGAATAATAAATCAGAGCATATGCAAAAAGATGAAGACCGTCCTCAAAATTTACAACAAGATAGAGAGGTGTCTGATAATCAGCAGGAGAATGGTAGTAAAAATACTGTAGACAATTCTTTTAAAAATACGCTTTTTTAAAAATACTCTTACTGTCTGGTTTTTTTGGAGATAATTCTTGGAAAGTGATTGCTTATAGTAACCACTCCCCGCAACAGGCACAAACACTACAGCACACAAACTACTGCGTACTGAAAAACCTGTATTAAAAAGTGAGGTGTATTTAAACACAAAACAAAAATAAAAAGACATACTGCCAATAG
>CAYMEI010000136.1:0-1727 GCA_964389605.1 uncultured Candidatus Saccharibacteria bacterium
GCTTTGATGAAGCTGGTAATGCTGTGTTTGAGCAGAAGGGGAAGGGGTATGAGGTAACAATGGAGCCAGAAAGCTCTGACTAGGATGCTCTTTATCAGGCAGAAGATTTTAGGCTTGCCTATCTAGGCAAGTATGAAGTATCAGAAGGTAGTGCAAGTACAATGATTGGTAGTAATATGTCTTTCTTTTATAAAAATGATTCGTTTGGTGATTGCGTAGATGATTGCCCTGTTTTAAAAAATCAGGAGCAGGTTATGATTAATGGGCTGGAAGCCACAAGGTATGGTAATGGAAGTTATGCTGGTGGAACAGGCGGGAATATACCAGAAAGTTTTATAGGATATGAAATAAAGCATCCAGATAAAGATATGTATTTTAGAGCCTATTTGTGGGAATTGCCTCAGAATAGACTAAATGAATATTCAGCAGATAGGGACACGGAGCCAATACCTCGGGCAAAACAGGATGAATTTGATAAAATTATTCAGACATTTGAATTTATAACTGAGAACAATTCTAATAATGGAGATGGGCAAAATGCTATTCAGGAGTGGAAGACATTCAGGAATGAAAGGCTAGGAGTTGAATTTGACTATCCTGCAAAATGGGGGAGTTTTGGACAAGTGGAATTTGAGCCACAAGATGTAGCTGGACTTGGATTTTATGCCACAGCCATCCCTTTTGCAGATATAGGAGGAATGAACATACAGGAGTTTAGTAAATACAACAATCCTGCAAGGTCTGGTCCAGATTATGAGTATACTTACCTTCATACTATAGCAGGGACTAATGCAAACCCGCTTCCCTGCGAGCTTGAAGAAAATGGCTTTAAGCAGGAAAATGAAAATGTAACTACGCATTGTATAAAAGATTCCAGCAACAATTTAACAGTTGAGGTTGTGGAAATGACAGGTACAAAAAATCTCAGACAAATGCCAGATAATTATGGTTTTACATTTAAAACTAAAAATAACACTTACCCGGGTTTAGCAATTAATATATCAGATGCGGATATTTCTATTGAAGATGTAATCAGAATGGCAGAAAGTGTGAAAGTTTTTGAGACGAGAAGTTCTAATGAGAATCCAAATTCATCCGCTCAGGAACTTAAAAAAGAAGTACTTATATTTAGCGGAGTAAGATCAGATATGGGTGATGGAAATGAGTATCTAGATTTTAAATCATGCAATATGCAGACATCTTCATGTGATCACTACTTATTACCAGCAAGTAGTAATATGCCTGAAGCTAAACACCTAGTTGCGGGCAACCTGAAAGATGCAGAAGTAGCAGTGTCTGGTGAGTACACAAGTAGAGGAGTTGCAACCGGAAGTAGATTTTATAATCTGGAAAACCCAAAAATTGGAATGATAGCTGAATATAAGCAAGAGCGATCTGATATTAATCCAAATGCTACCTATTTTGATTTCTCGTTTTGCATAATGGAGCAATCTTTTTGTAACCACTATCTGTTAAATCCAGCTTATTCCAGTAGTGTAATACAAAACACCCAGTTAAATGAAGGTGAAAAATATATATTATATGGTGATTTTGGTGATGCAAGTACTGCAACTGGTGGAAGGTTTTTTGAGTTGGGCAGAGAAAGTGAAATTCAGAAACTTTGAATAGCCTTCTGGTTACTATATATCTTGTAATTAATCAAGGACCAGACCCCCTCTTTCCAATATCTTAACTATCTCCTTTTTTAATGTTTCTCTCTATTGTTA
>CAYMEI010000137.1:0-1713 GCA_964389605.1 uncultured Candidatus Saccharibacteria bacterium
CTTTGGCTCTTTCCTGATCTGCTGGAACCAGAAAATCATATGGGCAGTTTAAGTTAAAACCGTAGGATGATAAAAATCTATAAGCCATTCTATAATAATGTTAAACTTTTTTGATTATAATGGAACTAACAAAATAAACATCTTAAAATGGCTCAGCAGTACAAAGTTTTATCCGGTTCATTTAAGTTGCACTTGGATAACCGGGCGGTTATACTATGGTCAGGAGATACTTTTACAGTAAAACCAGCACTATTTGTTAGGCAGAAAGTAATAATGAATGTTGGGTTGATAAGCTCAATGTCTGGATGGGCTGAAGAGAGGTATATTGTTGTTAAGCATACCGTGTAATTATTTTTATTGATATAGCCCGAATAAACACTTTTAACTACGAATCACCACTTTCTGTAGAGTAATATATCTGTTTAGGGGTTTTAAAGGTGTGGGTGAGAATGAGGTTTTTAAGGGGGTATAATTACAGCTGCTACCTTCAGATTGAAAATAAATACAATTTGTGTAGCTTTCTTGTGATTTTGGGAGATTAAATCGTTAGAACCAATGAAAAAAATATCAAGAAAGAAAAAAGAAGTAAACACAAAGTTTGATTCAAGCCAAACATATTCAATGGAAGAAGCTTTAAAACTTGCCAAAGAATCCCACTATGCAAATTTTGATGGGAGCATTGATGTTCATCTTAAGCTGGGCATAGATACTAAAAAACCAGAACAGCTAATAAGAGGTACATCTGATTTACCACACGGAACAGGAAAGAATCTGAGGGTTATTTTTTTTGGAGACAGCAAGGATTCGGAGACAGCAAAAAAAGCAGGGGCGATTAAGACCGGGCTGGAGGAACTGATAAAAGAAGTAGAAGATGGATTTACAGATTTTGATGTTGCCGTTGCAACCCCGGATGCAATGCCCAAGCTGGCAAAAATAGCAAGAACACTTGGGCCAAGAGGACTCATGCCTAATCCAAAAAGCGGTACGGTTACAACTGATGTGGAGAGCACGCTAAATTCCATAAAAAAAGGAAAGGTTAGCTTCAGAGCAGACAAGAGAGGGATGATCCATTCGTCTGTCGGCAGGGTTAGTTTTACTCCAGAAAAGCTGGTAGATAATTTATCTGAGCTTTTAAACTCTATGAAAAAACTTAAACCATCGGGACTCAAGGGGAGACTCATAACCTCTTGTTTTGTTGCCCCGACAATGGGACTTGGCTTTGAAGTAGATGTAAAAGAAATAAATCTCTAGATAGTTTGTAATCAAAATTCAATCTGCATAATCTTGGACCTGCAGATCAAAACAACAAAAAGAGCTAATTCAAGATAAATCCGTAAGTTTGACACCGTAATCACAGATCAATGCCCAGTAAACAAAAATCAGTGTCTAGATCATGTATCACATAGTAATTGACTGTCCTTTTTTTGGTCCAAAAGACACGGGAGTAGGCATTTACGCCTACAATCTTCTAAAAAATCTATGTGCAGGCTATCCAGAAACTCAGTTTACGACCATTATAAGAAAAAATTCTTCTGATATCCTAGATTATACATTTCCAAACCTGAAAATTATAGTTGTAGATATTCCAAAATTCAGTTTTTCTGAGCAGGTTAAATTACCCTTACTAATCAATAAACTGAAACCAAATCTGGTTCACTTTTTAAATTTCAGTAAACCTGTTTTTTATCAGAAGAAGAGCATTATAACCCATTA
>CAYMEI010000138.1:0-1688 GCA_964389605.1 uncultured Candidatus Saccharibacteria bacterium
TGAAGGCAGGTATTTAATAGACAATTTCAGTGAAGACTTAAAAGCATTCAACACAATTGGATATAAAGAAATTTTTTTATTCTTAAAAAATAAACTATCCCTGAAAGAAAGTAAGGATATGATCATCAAAAACACCATGAATTATGCAAAGAGGCAGGGTACATGGTTTAAAAAATATGTACCCGGTAAAGATATGATTATTGGATAATAGCTAACCGATCGGTAAATCGGTAAGGGGTGCAGGATGCTTGACTGTCTATCTCTTATCCAGTCTCATTCATTGAGTTGCCTCCTCAATATCTAAAAATGTACACTCAGCATTGAAATTACCCGAAATACCACAATGTTTTAATGTGTAGTCACCGCCGGAATCAGGGAGTTCGTATACTATCTTATAATCTGATGAGCTGTTGGGCTCAAAGGCCTTGCCTAAAGGATCGAAAACAGGAGAATCTATATATAGATAATTTCCATTTAAAGGAAAATAACCGGTTCCTTCGTCATCTACAACTACCGGGCTGGCAATAAAAACAGGCTGACTGTTTGTATTATTTATAGTCAGACTTAGCTCGGCATACTCGTTACCCGTTGTCCTGACAGGAGCACCCGTGTTGCCAGGTTCCAGACTTTGACCCTTAAAAGTAATCTGAGCATTAGATATGCTTACCCCAAGAGATGATGCCTGCCCCTCCATTCTGGTAACCTGAGATAAGTCCACATAAACCGTATTAAACATCCCACCTCCTATTGACTGTATTTTAGACTGCAGGGCACTCAACTCTTTATCCTTTTTACTGCCAGAGTCTTTTACACTTTCCAGCTCTTTCTGTAATTGCTTGTAGTTATCAGAATTTTTAATATCTTCTTCAGACGGAGCAGAAGAAGTGCACCCGGCCAGCAAAAGACCAGCTGAAGCTAAGATTGTTACAATGGCTTTCCTCATGATTTTAATTATTAAGATTTCAGATAATATTAAACTATATTTTTTTATGGTCAATCTATGGTTCAATAAATGCCCCAGTACGCCTAATGATTGCTATCTTTATCTTCAGCCTGATCTGACTCCTTTCTTGCTATCTGCTCAGCTTTTGAATTAACCCAGTTGGCATCAAAAAGCTTTCCAAGCGTAAATATGATAAATGTATCTACAGTCAGTCCAATTCCCCATCCAAGTGCAATCCATAAAGCCCACCAGTTATTCTCCTGCAGAGTTATCCAGTTTACTAAAAAAAATCCTGTAATTATTATCCCATAAATACCTAGATGTATATAAAACCCCCTCCTTTCCTGTACCTTAGCCTTGGCCTTTAGAATATGTTCCTGATCCATGATGATTATTACAATTAAGTCTTAGACATAAAGACTGTTTTTTCAATTAATTATAAGTGAATCAAGCTATAATACTGACTGTGCCTGCCGGGTCACAATATTTACTAGGTCTTTAATATCGACTAGTTTTTCTTTATTATTAAGTCCTGACAGTATCTCTACCTCATCCTCTTTTGTTCTGTCTGAAACTACAACTTTTAGAGGTATTCCTAGAAGTTGAGCATCATTAAACTTTTCTCCAGCAGAAGTACCAAGTCTATCATCAAACAAAACTTCAACCCCCTTTCTGGTAAGCTCGTGACACATAGCACATTAAAAACAAAACTTCCAAAAAACCTGTAAAATGAAAAGTGAAGACT
>CAYMEI010000139.1:0-1663 GCA_964389605.1 uncultured Candidatus Saccharibacteria bacterium
CCATTATCATATGAGTGCGATGATTTGAAGTCCACACTGCTTCATAAAACCTTTTGTAATGTTTCACAAATAGAATTTTAAAGTCTGATTATGTAAAACAAAATGCGTTTTCAAGGTTGTGTTCAAATAGATTTCGAAAGATCTTAACAATGTCGGCTTTCTGTTTCCTCGCTGTTTCTATGAGGCTCATACCTATTGATATTCGCTGGGCACCATGCTCACTTTGAGAACCATTGCTCATTTTACGATAAATAACCATTTTTCGCTCTGCCTGCTCAGCCAGGTTATTATTTGGCGGTACTTTTAATATATCAGTGAACAGGAATATTTCGTTGAAATGATTCCTTATCCTATTTTGCAGCCGCCTGCTTTCTGGACAGACTGTTTCCATGTTTAATAGCTGCTTTAGTTCTTGATGCCAGGCTTTCCTAATATTTTTAAAATCTTTACTTGGCGGGGAGTTAATGAAAAAGCGTCTAAACATTAGCATTCTGTCTAATAGATTTAGCATCTTACTGGAAAACCCGTTTTCTAATCCCAGCTTTTGTTCCTGCTGTGCAGCGTACTTTAAATCCCGTTTTAGATGCTGATTACATTTTGCTTTCAATCGGGCTTTGACTGGTTTATAAGAGGAAAAAAAATCGCTGAGTAAGATACCATCGAAATATTCCCCTAATACATCAATTGGAACCTTACTCCCTCTGCTGGGCTCTATTGAATAATAAGTCATATGCTCATTCTGAAAAGTCCAACACCACCAATTATCACCATTAACTCGCCAGCCTGTTTCATCAGCACCTATCCAATCAGACTTTCTTACAGCTTCCTTTATATCATTGTATAACTCTTCACCCTGCTCTGATAACTCTGTAAGAATGTTGTCTATTGTCCCAATGCTGATTGTATTATCACTGAATGTTTTGATAAAATCCGCTATATTTCTGAAAGAAAGCTTGTATTTGTATTTTAGTATTCCTATCAAGGTTTTCAGATTGGGACCAATATGTTCTTTTGGTTTAATGGTTTCTTCTTCTGGAACACTGGCATATACTGTTTTACAACATAAAGGGCAAGTTGTAAATTGTCTTTTTTGCTCTATGACTAAAATCTTTATCAATGGTATTTCAATCCATTGTCTTGTCTCATACTGATTGGACTGAGAGTGGGAAAGATCATAGCCACAGTCAGGACAAGAGCAGACAGGGTAAGTCTTTGTTATATCGGGATTATCTCGTAGCTTCTTATGATTTGCTTTATGTCCAGGTTGAGCGCCTCGTCTATTTATCTGTTTCCTATTTTTTGATTTATAATCAGTGGATGGCGGTTTTGAAGAGTTTTTTGAATCCTTTTTTGGTACATCAACCCGTGCTTCCAGTTCTTCTATGCGCTTTTCCAGTTTTTCAATTCTATTGAGAAAGTAATGGACAGTCTCAAAGTAGATATCAATAATCTCTTCTTTGGATTTTGCAAGCAGTTCTTCTTTATTATAGATTTTAAATTTGTCCATATTTATCTTAACACCAAAATTTCATTTTAAATTTCGTTTTTTATATGCTAAATTTGTATTTGTGAATCATTACATTTATTTTTCTCATCAGATCCTCCTGAAAAAACCTTTCGTGAAGTATAGTTTCTAAGATAATCGGATGAAAAAATAGCGTAA
>CAYMEI010000140.1:0-1660 GCA_964389605.1 uncultured Candidatus Saccharibacteria bacterium
TGTGTAAGCTATATGAGCTTTCTGTTTCTGGGAGATTTTGGGTGGGTTTTATATAAGAGAATCTATAGACACCCTTTCATTCACGCTACTATAATAATAAACAGTTTATTTTCTCAAATAGATTTACAGGGCTGGACTTAAGCAAAAAAGTTTTTTAGTATTAGAGGAGATGTTTAAAAGTAAAAAGAAAAAAAACGGTCAGGACTGCAAGTGCAAGGATAAATCCTGTGATTGTAAAAATCCCAGAAAATCTAAAAAGAAGAATTTTCTGGGCAAGATATTTAAGAAAACCTTTTTAATTTTTACTGTTATTGCACTTATAAATACCGTAAAATCCAGACTCTGGCAAAAAAATAAATAAAGTATAGATCAGTCTTCCTTATGCTTTATATATGCCTTAGTCTTTCTTGGGGGTTGATCCGATGATCTTATCATAATGGTTAAAGACCAATCCTGATGTCTAAAGATTTAACAAAGATTAAACTGGATAACTAATCTTGGCACTTCGTTTTGTTTTATCGTATTTTTTGATACTGAAGAATCAGGTAAAAAATGATTGATTATAAAAAATGCCTATCTTTAAAAATAACTTAGAAATACCAAAATGAACACTAAGAAAAAAATTTTAACAGGAGACCGCCCAACTGGCATGCTACACATAGGTCACCTTATTGGATCTTTACAAAACAGAGTAAGACTCCAGCACGAATATGATCAGTTTGTAATAGTTGCCAATGTGCAGGCTTTAACAGACAATTTTGATAATCCAGAAAAAGTAAAAGAGTCTATTGCAAAACTTTTGTGTGATTACTATGCAGTAGGTATAGATTACAACATATCTACCGTCTTTATTCAAAGTGAAGTACCGCAGATTCATGAAATATTTATTTATCTGGCAAATTTTGTGACTATTCAGCAGATATCTCACAACCCAACCATAAAAACAGAGATAGCAGAAAAAAAGTTTGACTCAGCAACACCTCTGGGTTTTTATATCTATCCAATTCACCAGGTGGCAGATATAACCTGTGTTAATGGTGATCTTGTACCTGTTGGTCCAGATCAGGCACCAATGGTTGAAAGTACAAGAGAAATTGTAAGGCGGTTTAATAATGCTTATAATGTGAGAGCATTAAAAGAGCCCGAAGCGCTTTTTGGAGTAACTAAAAATCTACCAGGTACAGATGGACATGGAAAAATGAGCAAAAGCCTTGGGAATTGTATTTATTTATCAGATACAGAAGAAGAATTAAAGAAGAAGATAAAATCAATGAAGACCGACCCCAACAGAATAAGAGCAACAGACAAAGGAACCATTAAAGGAAATACTGTTTTTATTTATCATGATATTTTTAACCCAGACAAGGCAGAAATACATGAGCTGAAAGTCAGGTACAAATTAGGAAAAGTAGGCGATGTAGAGGTGAAAGATAAATTATTTAAAGCTATGAACACTGTTCTTACTCCCATCAGAGAAAAAAGAAAGGAGGCTGAGTCAAAAAAACAGGAACTGGTTGATATTGCAATAGAGGGGTCCAGAAAAGTATCAAAGATTGCACAAGGAATAGTTGACCAGATGAAAGATGCAATGCAGATCAGATTCTAAACTTACAGAACCCACCCCCCTACCAACCCCTTAATCTAAAGTCTAATAGTACAC
>CAYMEI010000141.1:0-1637 GCA_964389605.1 uncultured Candidatus Saccharibacteria bacterium
GAAGCTTCTGGGCGAAGTGGAATGGTGTGCTGTCTGTGGGGGGTTGGTGGTACCGTGTATTATTACTGTAGGGGCGGACCCGTGTGCCCGCCCCGCCTGTTAAGGTGTAAGGAGGAAGAATTATCCACCCCGTCAGACTTCGGTGTCCACCCCTTCAAGGAAGGGGAATTAGCTTCGCTACTATCACTGAATATATAGAAGGGAGCACCAGAGTTTCCCTCTAAAATAGCTTAAGGTGTGGGAGTAGACCATGGAGGGAAGAATTTAGCCCACCCCTTTGAATTTTCTTACTTGCTCTAGGTATGCCAAAATTTGATACCCCTTGAAGAGAGTGCCTCATTACGGACTCCTGCCAGACAGCTTGCGAGGAATGTAATCAAAACCAGTCTGAACCCTAAGCATGATTCTGTGTCTGACTCTCCCACAACTCTTTAAATTTACCCGGCTGATTAATTAAATCGTTAAACCTGCCCTGCTGTATTATTTTACCCTTCTCAAAAACCAGAATATTATCAATATTTTTTACTGTCTGCAACCTATGCGCCACTACAATAAGGGTTCTGTCTTTAAAAATTTCCAGCATATTATTGGTAATAAACTCTTCAGTTGCACTGTCCAGAGCTGATATTGGTTCATCTAAAATGATTATCTTTGGATCCTGAAAGAAAATTCTGGCAAATGCCAGTCTTTGTTTTTCTCCCCCAGATAACTTGGCACCCCTTTCTCCAATCTGTGAATTTAACCCATCAGGTAATAAATCAACCATATCTCTTAGATGTACTTTTGATAAAACAGACAAGACTTCTGAATCTGACACTTTTTTATCAAAAACAATATTTTCCTTTAAAGTTCCATCAAATGCAGGTGCATCCTGTGAAATATAAGCTACGCGGTCATAGTAGGAATTCAGCTGTACATTTTGTAAATCCTGCCCATCCACAAAAACTGATCCTTTTGATGGTTTTAGAAGTCCAAGAATCAGTTTTGTAACCGTGGACTTTCCTGCTCCGTTTGTACCAACAAATGCTACAGATTGACCACCCTGTATATTAAAAGACTGTAGATCATTTAGTGTCTTTGCCCGGTATAGAAGCAGTGGTTTAATCAGATCTTCTAAAAATGCATCTTCGGGGGTTTTCCTTGCTCTAGCAAGGATTCGTGCTATTGCTTCGATATGTATTCTACTTTCATGACTTAAGCTCAAAAATGTACCTCTTGCAATTCTTGCATACTCTCTATCAAATTCAGGGTATTCAGGCTCTTTGTCAATAACGCTTTCTCTATCCTCTTCTGGATCGCTGCTGGCTCTGGCAATCATGAGCCTCCTCTTTCTTTCGTTATCCGCCATGCGAAGCATATTTCTATTATACGGATCCGGAACAAGTTCATCAATTGGTGGCTCAAGAGGGACATACCTTATTCCCTTAGTAAAGATACCTATCCTATTTGCATTCTGATAGCTCACAACTATTGCCGCACCCCCATATGATTTCAGATTATTTGTAACTAAATTTATCTGAATCCCTGAAGCATCAGGAAGAAGCTTTGTTTTACCCTCATCGGTTCCCAGAAGTCTCAGAATATGAGATGCCCCCGGTCTCTATAACACAGCCTGTATCCCTTAATAGTGTTCTGGC
>CAYMEI010000142.1:0-1507 GCA_964389605.1 uncultured Candidatus Saccharibacteria bacterium
TTAAAATTAATTGCACAAAAATCTGACGGACACCTTCGAGATGCTCAGGCTATTTTTGATCAGGTACTTTCTTTGCAGACTTATGATTATAGATCAGTTGCAAACCTGCTGGGAGAAATTGATAAATCTGTCATATTTTTATTAATAGACCATATTTTTAAAAAAGATGTAGCTAGGTCTGAGGATATACTAAAAGAGCTTGCTCAAGAAAATACTCCAGAAAATATAATATCCAACCTGCTTAGTGCACTAGAAGATCTTTTAGGTAAAAATATACTTTCTGTGAGTATTTTCAGTAAATTTGTTAATACAGTCTTAACCACAAAGACTTTCCTGAAAGATACGGACAATAGTTTTCTAGTGTTAAAGCTAATTATACTAAAACTTATAGATTTAGCGGATACTCAAATTAACCTGGATGACCTTATTAAAAATAAACGCATACCTGATAATCCGGGTGAGTATTTACAAAAACAGACTGGACGGGACAGAGAATCAGACAAGGGTGTTGCCCAAAATGAAACTGCTTCATCTATAAAAACAGATACCAGTTCTCCACAAAGCATACCCGCAGAAGAGTTGACTGGTCATAACCATGATTTTGATCTAGACCATGATTTAGACACAAGACATAATCAGAGCCTTGATGATCAAAATAATACAATCAATGCAGAAGTTCAGGACAGCAAAGACTATTCTAATGTATCTGAGCCTGCCACTGATAATGCATCAATATTAAGTACAAATATGTCTGATGAATCTAATAAAAAAGACGAAGAGTCTGATATGCTTTTAGAAGATGAAGATGGTCATTTACTACAGGAAAATTCTGATACAGGTCCTGAAGACAGTGAATCTAATAAATCTGATGAGTACCACGGCGGAGAAGATGAACCATCAGATAATTTCAATATATTAGATACTTCACAAGAAGGATCATATGCAGACATTGTTAAAAAAGTGGAAAATATCCTCATGCAGGAGAAAAAATCTGTAGGGGTTGTATTTAGAGCACAAAAAAAAGAGTTTGACGGAAATATCCTAAGAATACTGTGCTCAAGAGCTATATTTGTAAACCAGTTTAAGATGCCTGCCTCCCAGAAAATTATTAAAGAATGTTTTAAGGAATTAGGATTTGAGAACATTACAGTTGAGTCTCAGGAGGATGAAACAGAAAAAGAATATGAGGGTGAAGAGTTGAAAGAGATAGTCAGACAGATTTTTAATAGAGAGGTTTAGTGCTTTTCCTGTTAAAATAAATTTTCTACGCTCTGCTAAATAACTTCCGCATCCTTTATGATATCATAATTTTTTATTCCACCCGACTCAACAACAAACAACTTGCTAATGACGGCAGATTTATACTGAAAGTGGATGATATTTTGATAGAAATCAGAAGCAGTGATGCTTAAATAATAAATTCACTCTTGCTAATAAAAAGTCAGGGACTTGCACCCCCACCAGACATCTTAACACACAAATAAAATGTATAGATGTACAAAAGACT